>JAFEDV010000444.1 GCA_018241475.1 Pseudomonadota bacterium
CGCCGCGTGCGGGCCGTAGTGTTGTGCGGCGTAGAGCGGCGCCAGCGCCAAGACGCCGCCATTGACTAGCCCCGACCCGAACGCGGCGATCACTGCCGCTGGCGCTGTCGCGAACTGCTCCACCAGCGCCAGCGGCTGCGCTTTCGGCGGCTCCGGCTCCAGCGTTGCCGTGAAGCACACCGGAATCATCGATAGCGCGGCAATCGCCGCGGCGATCATCCAAGGCTCCGGTGCGTTGGGCGCATAGTCGAACGCCAGGAACGGACCCAGCGCGAGCGCCGCCTTGGTCATGACCATGTAGACGCTCATCACTTCGCCGCGCGCCCCGGCCCCGACGGAATGGCTGAGCCAGCTTTCGATCGCCGCGAACATAAGCGCTACCGCGATACCGGCGACCATCCGCGCCAGGCCCCAGCTCCACAGGTCGCTGGTGAAATGGAGCGCCAAAGTCGCCACCGCGAAGATCGCCGCGCACGCCGCATAGACGCGAATGTTGCCGACGCGCGCCAGCAATGTCGTCGCCAGCATCGCCCCCATCATGAAGCCCGCCGAATACGCTGCCGCGACGATGCCCCATTCCGTTCGGGTGTGGCCTTCGACCGTGAACGACAGCGGCAGTCGCGCGCCGAGCAAGCCGCCCGCGAGTTGCAGGATGGTAAGCGCAGCGATCAGCGCGGCGACGTTGCGCAAGAGGCTCGGCATTGGCCGGCTGCTTCTAGGCGCAATTCTCGCGCTTCGGTACCAGCAAAATCGGCCAACTCACGCGCAGGAACTCAACCGAAGAAGAGCCGGTACATGAGCCGGCCTGGAATGAACGTCAGCGCACCGGCGATCACCAGGCCGCCGACGAACAGGCTGGTCATCGCCCGCTTGTGCATGAGCACCTGTCTGTTGCGAATGGCGTAGATGCCGAGCGGCAACGCGACCACCGTCCATCCGCTGATGAGGTGGATAAAGGAGAGCGAGTTCCCGTTGAGGCCAGTGATGAAGAAGCTGGAGATCGCGGTGGCGGCCATAGCGATCACCCAGGCCCAACCCAGGGTCTTGTGCAGGGGGCTGCCTTTCGGCTGCAGCAGGATGACAAGTCCGATAACGAACGCCGCCACCGCCGCGGCTATATGAAGTTTCACCTGCGGTGGGATCGACGCGAACAGAGTCAAGTCGGGCGTATGCGGATGGAAGCCGACTTGCTCAGCATAACGGAGGATGTTTGGCATTTGCGGCCACAGCGATCCCACCACAATGACGGTGACACCGATGCGAATGGCCCAAGACAGCAGACGAAACCGTTTCGGTGGCGTGTTCAGCATGCTCATAGGGTCGTTCCTCCGGTTGGGCCTTGCTAGAAGCATGGCAGCGGAGAGCGCCCCTGCAGCCGGAAGTACGTGAAAACACTGCGCCAGCGCGTGAAACGCGGGCCCCCGCGACTGGCGAAGCGCCAAATGCGGACAGCCTCCGCATGATCTGGCTCAGAAATCTGGCCATCGCCGGGGCGGCGGGGGTTTTTCTGGCGCTGACCGGGGCGCTGGAGACCAACATCGTGCCGCTGCCGATGCGGTTGTTCTATTGGACGCCGATCATGATGGCCGGCGGCGTGCTCGGATTTTTCATGGCGATGCTGGTCAACCGATTCTCCTCGGCGGATCGAAGTCCCTGGCTGTTCGGCGCCATCCTTGCCGGTGTTATCACCATTCCGGCGACGTTCCTGGTCTGGGCGTGGACCGCCCTCTTCTTTCCAGCGGTTCGCCACATCGAAGTGCTGCCGGGTTTCGCGCTCAATGTGCTGCTGATCTCGGTGGCGATGACCGCAATTACCACCATCGCCAATCGCCCCGGCCGCGTGACACACGCGCCGCCGGCGGGCTCGCCGCCCGGCCAAGTGCGATTCCTCGAACGGCTGCCGCCGAAGCTGAAGGGCGCGGCGCTTTATGCCGTATCAGCGGAGGATCACTACCTTCGCCTCCACACCTCCAAGGGCAGCGATCTCATCCTCATGCGCCTGAGCGACGCCATCGCCGAACTCGAAGGGCTTGAAGGCGCGCAGACGCATCGCTCATGGTGGGTGGCGCGCGACGCCGTTGAAAGCGCGCGACGCGACGGCGATCGCTTGACGCTAGTCCTTAAAGGCGGCGCTGAGGCACCAGTGAGCCGCCCCAACATCCGTCCGCTGCGGGAGGCGGGCTGGTACTAGGGTGAAGCGGCCGGCGCGGCCGGACGCGTTGCGCCAAAATCCCAGTCCGATTCGGCCGCTAGATACGCGAACACCGCGTAGGCCGCGACGTTCTGGCGGAGCTGCTCGGGATCGATCGCCGCAAGCGTGTCGTCGGCGGTGTGGTGATGGTCGAAATAGCGCGACGCGTCTTGTTGCAGGTCGACCACCGGGGCGCCGTTCCGCCTGACCGCGCCAATGTCGGTGCCGCCGTCGGCGTTATTGTCGCCAGGAACGACGCCGAGTGGCGCCAGCGCGCGCTCGAATGCGCGCGCATAAGGCAACGCCGATTCGGCAAAGTGTGTATTGAAGCGATAGACCCGGTCGGCGCCGAGATCGCTCTCGGCGGCGATGACGTGATACTCGCTCGCGTGCGCGCGCCCGTAGGCGTCGCCGCCCAGGCCGCCGGGTTCTTCAGTGCCTGCGAGCAGCAGGCGGATGGTGCGCCGCGGATGCCGCGGCAGCGCGTTGATAAGGCGCGCGGCGGCGGTGATGATGGCGACGCCTGCGCCATCGTCGATCGCGCCCTGTCCCAAATCCCACGAATCCAAGTGCGCGGCGAGCAGCACGATTTCATCAGGCCGCTCGCGACCGCGGATGTCGGCGATAACATTGCCGGATTGCGCATCGGGATTGCGCGTCGTCTCGAGTTCAAGATGCACCCGCACGGGACCGTGTTCCAGGAGCGCGTCGAGCGTCTCGGCGTCCGCGGGCGACATGCTTGCGGTTGGGATCGCGACATTGCGCCCGGCGCTGCCCTGGTGCGCGAAGCGATGCGTGTCGGTGCCGACCGAACGGATCATGCAGGCGACCGCGCCCTTGGGCGCGGCCAGTCTTGGACAGCCGCTGCGCTTGGCCACGGCGGCGCCATAGCCGGAGGCGTCCTGCGTGCGCGTCATGTGTTCGTCTATGAACACGATCCTGCCGCGCACGGCCGCCTCGGGCGCCGCGTCCAGCGTGGGCAAATCCGGGAAGCGCACGATCTCCGCTTCCAAGCCGCCGGCCGGCGTCGAGGGCGAATTACCAAGCGCCGCGACGACCAGCCGCTGCTGCGACGGCGACACGATGCGCGCCTCCTGACGCTGCCACGACCAGCCCGGAATCGGAAATGTCTCGATATGCACGTTGCTGAAACGAGCGGCGCGCAGCATCGCCACGGCCCAATCGCGGGCGCGCGCTTCCTGCGCCGAGCCCGCCAGGCGCGGCCCGATCTCGCTTACCAGATCGCGGACGATCTCATAGCCATGGACATCCTGCAGCCCCGCCTCGCGCAGACGGTCTATGGTGCGCTGGACATCGGCCGAAACCGGCGCCGGCTGGATTTGCGCTGGTTGTGGCGCGGGCGCCGGAGTCGGCGCTGGCGTCTGCGCCGCAGCGCTAGTGGCGAACGCCGCGAGGGCGAGAGCAAGGCTGCGCATCAAGTGTCCCCTGTTGGTCCCGCCTCAAAGTGGCGTGTCCGGCGGCGCGCGCAAGCGCGATGCGATCAATCCCTGTGGGAACCGGCTTTGCTGATGTCGCAGTCGCGCGCTAGGAGAAGCGCCGACATGCAGCTTCGCCTGAATCCGGCGCTCGACCCTGCCCCCTTTGCGCGCACTTATGCCGCCGAGAAGGTGGTGCAAGTTCACGGCCTCTTCGAGGAGGCGCTCGCCTACGAACTCGAGCGCACCCTGCTTTCCTTACCCTGGCGATTGATCTGCCAGAACGATGCGCGCGAAAACGTCATGTTCACGCGCGATCGGCTCGCGGCGATGAGCGCGGATGAGCGGCGCGCTCTGGAGGACGGCATCCGACGGCGCGCCGCCGAGAATTTCGGCTTCACCTACTTCACCTATCCGATGATCGAAGCGCGACTCGGCAATTGGGACCCCGGCCATCCCATCCACGCGCTCACCGATTTCCTCAATTCGCCCGAATTCATCTCCCTCGCCAGAATGCTCATCGGCGAGCCGCGACTGACCAAGATCGATTGTCACGCCACCAACTATCAGCGGGGCCATTTCCTTACGCGCCACATCGATGAGGGCGCCAAGCTCGAGCGCCGCGCGGCCTACACCATCGGCCTTTCGCGCAAATGGGAGCCGGATTGGGGCGGCCTGCTCGTGTTTCTGGACGACGATCTCAACATCAGGCGCGGCTTCACGCCCGGCTTCAACGTGCTCACCGTGTTCGACGGCTTGGCGCCGCATACGGTGACGGCAATCTCGACTTTCGCGCCGGCGCCGCGGCTATCCATCGCCGGCTGGTTCCGCGACGACGCGCTGGTGAGCCGCTAGCGGGAGCGCGCCTTCCACTCCGCGCGCGACTGCCCGTAGATGTCGATCACGTGATCGTCAAACGGCGCCGGCAGGCGCACGCTCTCCCGCAACAGCTTCGACCCCAGTCGCAGCGCCAGCGCGATCGACGGCGCGTTGTGCTTGTCGATGCAGTGAATCACGTCCTCCCACCCGAGCGCATCGAAGGCCCAGTCGATGGCGGCGGTCGCGCCTTCTTGCGCGTAGCCTTTGCCTTGCGCGGCGGCGATCAGCCCCCAGCCCACTTCCGGGCCGGGCCAACCGCATGTCGCGCCGCCCGGCCGCCAGGGACCGAGGCGGCCAATCCAGCGACCGCTCTCCTTTTCAAGGACGGAGAACATCGAATAGCCCAGCAGCGCCCACGAGCCCGTGAGCGTCGCCAGCGAACGCCAAGCGCCATCGCGCGGCGCAACGCCGCCAATGAAGCGCATGGTCTCTTCTTCCCGCGCCATCGCCGCAAAGGCTTCGAAATCATCCTGCGAAGGCGGACGCAGGATGAGACGCGCGGTTTCGAGGGTCGGCCCTATCATGCCACGCTGGGATCGATGCCTTTGCACGCATCGACCAGACCCTTCACGGCGTTGACGCTCTTGTCGAACATCTCTCGCTCGCTCGGCAGCAAAGCGATCTCGACGACCTTCTCGACGCCGTTCTTGCCGATAATGCACGGCACGCCGACATAGATGTCCTTCAACCCGTATTCGCCGTTCAGGTTGGCGGCGCACGGCAGGACGCGTCGCTTGTCGTGGAGATAGGCCTTCGCCATGAGCATGGCGCTCTCAGCGGGCGCATAATAGGCAGAGCCGGTCTTCAGCAGATTGACGATCTCGGCGCCGCCGTCGCGCGTGCGCTGCACGATTGCGTCGAGCTTCTCCTGGCTCGTCCAACCCATCTTCACCAGATCCGGCACGGGGATGCCGGCGACGGTGGAGTAGCGCGTCAGCGGCACCATGGTGTCGCCGTGGCCGCCCATCACGAACGCGGTGACGTCTTCGACGGAGACGTTGAACTCTTCGGCCAAGAACCAGCGGAAGCGCGCGCTGTCGAGCACGCCGGCCATACCAACAACCTTGTTATGCGGCAACTTCGAGAATTGGCGGAACGCCCACACCATCGCGTCGAGCGGATTGGTGACGACGATCACGAACGCGTTGGGCGCGTGCCTGGCGATGCCCTCGCCCACCGCCTTCATGACTTTGAGATTGATGCCCAAGAGATCGTCGCGACTCATCCCCGGCTTGCGCGGCACGCCCGCTGTCACGATGCAGACGTCGGCGCCGGCGACGCCTTCATAGGCGTTCGCACCCTTGAGCGCGCTATCCTTGCCGAACACAGGCGAGGCTTCGGCGATGTCGAGCCCTTTGCCCTGCGGCACCCCTTCAACGACGTCGAACAGCACGACGTCGCCCAGTTCGTCGCGCGCGGCGATGTGCGCCAGCGTGCCGCCGATCATGCCAGAACCAATAAGGGCGATCTTTGCACGGGCCATGTCTCGAAGCTCCGGGAATCAGGAAAATGAAGGCGCGTGCTTAGACCCGCTGGACATGTGGCGCAACGCGACGCTTGACCTCGTCCTCCCCCGTTAGGGGGAGGTGGATCGCGCGACAGCGCGAGACGGAGGGGTGAGCGCCTCGGCTTGCAAGCGTCGGCGCCGCCCCCTCAGTCAGCTTCGCTGACAGCTCCCCCTATCGGGGGAGCACGAAATTTACTGCTTTGCGCGCGGCCAGCTCGCGATGAGCGTCCAGACGCCGAGGATCAAAGTCGTCCCGTTGATGAAAATCTCGAACTTCATGGCGGCATTGGCGCTAGCCAATGCGTACATGCCGTTTTCGACGTTGAAGGTGACGTCCATCGCCGCGAGATAGATTAGCGCCGATCCTGCCATCAGCCCGAGCGGCGCGGCCCAGGCGCGCTGCATCACGTAGCCTGCGCCGGCAGCGGCCATGCACAGGGCCATCCAGCCATCCGCCATGGGAAAGCTGGACTCGAACGCCGTGTACCAGCGTTCGTGCGTCGCCATCACGTCGCCGCCGCCGAAATAGCTCCACCAATAAAGGCCGGTGACAATCGCGCCGACGATCAGCAAAACGCCGAGAACGCGGTTCGCCATTGTCATTTCTTGATGCAGATGAGCACGCCGTCGCCGATCGAGGTCATCGCCGCATGCACGCGGCCGTCGTCCTTCACCTTCAGCGCCAGCGCTCGCAGCGCTGCGGTGTCCGGCTCCTTTTCGTTCGCATCAGCAACGCGACCCGACCACAGCACATTGTCGAACAACATTACGCCGCCTGGCCGCAACAGCTTCAGTCCGCCTTCGTAGTAAGCGTCATAGCTCGTCTTGTCGGCGTCGATGAAACCCAGGTCATAGGTACCGGCTTCGCCTGCCTTAAGCCGCTGCGTCATCGTTTCCGTCGCAGGGCGCAATTGCAGATCAATGATTCCGTCGACGCCGGCTTCGCGCCAATAGGTGCGGGCCTTGCTTGTCCACTCTTCGCTCACATCGCACGCAAGAATATACGGCTTGGCGCAAATTTCCCGCATCGCCAATGCCGTCGCCAGCGACGAATAGCCGGTGAACACGCCAATCTCGAATGCGCGCCGCGCGCCTGCAAGCCGCGCAATCTGCTGCATGAACGCGCCCTGCTCCGGGCTGATCTGCATACGCGCCATCGGCAATGAGGAGGTTTCTTCGCGGCATTTCCTCAACGCCGGATGTTCCGTCGGATTGACCGAACCGAGATAGGCGACGACTTCAGGTGAAAGACCGAGTGAGCGGGACATAATGGGGTTTTAGCCGCACTCTCACTGAGAGTCATTCTGCGCGAGCGGAGCGAGACCCAGAACCTAGGAAAAGCGCTGGGTTCCGGATGACGCTTCGCGTCTCCGGAATGACTCTGTGGTTATGACAGCCGCTTCAGCTCAGCCACCAGATCGTCGCGCTCCCACGAGAACCCGCCCTCATTGTCAGGCTGGCGGCCGAAATGGCCGTAGGCAGCGCTGCGCGCATAGATCGGGCGATTGAGCCGCAAATGCGTGCGGATCGCGCGTGGGGTCGCGCCCCCGATCAGTTCCGGCAGGATTTTCTCCAACTTCTCCGGATCGATGGAGTCGGCGCCATGCAGATCCACATAGAAGCTCGTGGGCGCAGCTACGCCGATAGCGTAGGAAATCTGGATCGTGCAGCGCTGCGCCAGCCCCGCCGCCACCACGTTCTTGGCCAGATACCGGCACGCATACGCCGCCGAGCGATCCACCTTGGTCGGGTCCTTGCCCGAGAAAGCGCCGCCGCCGTGCGGGGCGGCGCCGCCATAGGTGTCGACGATGATTTTGCGCCCGGTGAGGCCCGCATCGCCGTCCGGTCCGCCGATCTCGAACCTGCCGGTGGGATTGACGTGCCATTTCGTGGCTTTGGACACCAGGCCGTCTGGAAACACCGACAGTACATACGGCTCGATCAGCGCCCGCATCGCTTCGCTCGAATACTCCACGGCGCCAAGCCTCGGCTTGTGCTGGTGCGAGACGACGATCTGCTCGACGTGCACGGGCTTGCCGTTCTCGTAGCGCAGCGTGACTTGGCTCTTTGCGTCCGGCTCGAGTTCCGGCCGCTCGCCCGAGTGGCGCGCTTCCGCCAGCCGCTTCAGGATGTTGTGCGAATATTGCAGCGTCGCCGGCATCATTTCCGGCGTCTCGCTACACGCATGCCCGAACATGATGCCCTGATCGCCCGCGCCCTCGTCCTTGTTGGCGGCGGCGTCGACACCTTGTGCAATGTCGGCGGATTGCGGGTGAAGATAGCAGGCGTAGTCAGCGCTCTGCCAGTGGAAGCCTGCCTGCGCGTAGCCGATGTCCTTGACGGCGGCGCGAACCTTGGGCTCGAGCGCTGCGACGATCGACTTCGTGAACGCTTCGTTCTGCTCTTTGGTGTTGTCGAGCTGTCCGGCGCGCACTTCGCCGGCCAGAATGATCCGCTGCGTCGTCACCATCGTCTCGCACGCCACGCGCGCTTCCGGGTCGGCGCCCAGAAAGGCGTCGACGACCGTGTCGGAGATGCGGTCGGCGACCTTGTCCGGATGGCCTTCCGAGACGCTTTCGCTGGTGAACACGTACGAGCTTCTGGCCACGCCACTCTCCGAGCAGATCAAGGGCGTCGTCCTAAGGGCAACGCGAGGTGGCGTGCAAGCGGCGCTCAGCCCCGCTTGTTGGATTCCGCCGCCTCTTCCGCCAGCGTGCGCACCAGATCGACGACCTTGCGCCGGACCCGCTGGCTGCGGATCGAGGCGAACACGGACATGAGTTGGGCGCCCTCAGGCGTGGCCAAGGCGTCGTCGATGTAGTCCTGCTTGGCCTCCGCCACGCCGGCGCCCCGGCCTTGCGATAACCCCTCGAAGAACCTGGAAATCGGCTGCTGCAGGGCCGCCGCAATGTCGAAAAGCCGGCTTGCGGCGATGCGATTGACGCCTTTCTCGTATTTCTGGACCTGCTGGAAGGTTACACCAAGTAATTCTGCTAGACGTTCTTGGCTCATGCCGATTTCGAGGCGTCGGGAACGAACTCGTTGGCCGAGTTTTCTGTCGATAGCGTTCGCGGCGCGCTCGTCATTCATGGCGGATTGTCCGTTGTTTCTTGCCGAGGAAGCACAAATCGCAGAGCGACCAAGATTACAAGTAGAACGAACGTCAGAATACTTCCTAACGTAGCGAAAACCGTCTCAGGAAGCGTTGGCGGCAGTTGCGCCTCGGCAAACCGGCCGCCAGCCTGGGTTGAGCGGATAACCCTACCGTAAGAATCAACAATCGCCGATATGCCGCCGGAAGCTGCACGCGCCATAGGCAGCCCCTCTTCGATGGACCGATAGCGAGCCATGGCGAAATGCTGATAGGGGCCGGTGAACCAGCGCAGATCCCCAAACCAGGCATCGTTCGAGATATTGGCAATCCAGCCCGGGCGATCCGGCCCGTGCGGCGTCAGGCCCGGAAAGATCGCCTCATAGCAGATGAGCACGAGCGCCGGCGGCGCGCCGGGAATCACCAGCCGCTCTGGCGGCGCCCCGGCGTCGAAGCCCGCGCCGATTTCCTGTAGAGGCGCGATCCCCAGCCGGCGGACGATCGGCCAAAACGGTATGTATTCGCCGAACGGCACGAGATGATGCTTGTCGTAAATCTGAGCGACGCGCGCCTGGCCGCTGACGCCGTCGATCACCGCGCCCGAATTGAAGAGGTGCAGATCGTCGACCTCGCCGCCGCCCTGCATGTAGGCGTCGCACAGCCGCCGTGGCGCGCAGCGCGTGAGTCCGACGATCAACACCCGATCGCCCAGCCCGCGGCCGAGCGCATCCAGATAGGTCTGGTTGTCGAGTTGAAAGAAGTTGAGCGGCGGAATCGCCCCTTCGGGCCACACCAGGATGTCGGTGCGGCTGTCTTCCGCCGGGCCGCTTGCATCGAGATAGCGCTGCAAGACGCGCCACTCCTGCCCGCTCGCGCAGGCGTAGCGTTGCGCCATCGTGCCGCCCTCGCACCATTTCGCCTGCTGAGTCAGCCCTGAATCCGCCACCCGCACCATCGGCTGCGCGCCGGGCGGATCGACCGGCGCGTGCGCGATGCGCTGGGCGCCCCATCCCCACAGCATTCCCACCGCCAGCGCCGCGGCGAGCGCGGGAGCAAACCGCTTGGCGCCGTCCATGCGGTCGGCGATGGTCGCCGGCGCCGCGGCGATCGCCAGCGTGACGAGCGACAGGCCGTAGATGCCGACCAGCGACGCGATCTGCGACACCGGCTCGCCCGGCGTCCACACATAGCCCGGCAGAATCCACGGAAAGCCAGTCAATATGTTTCCGCGCAACCATTCCGAGATGAAGAGCCCGATCGCCAAGGCAAGCACGCGCCGCGCATCGCGCGCCCACAGCGCCATCGCAATGGCGCCGCCAACCGCGAAGAAGATCGCCAGCGCTCCGGCGAGCGCCAGAGTCGCCGGAATGCCCCAGGGCGCGAAAGCAGCGCCACGCGCAATAAACGCCGACGAAATCCAATAAAGTCCGCAGGCGAGATAGCCCAGTCCGAACCACCAGCCGGTCTGCGCCGCCGACGCGATGCGCCGCTTCCGTTCGAACGAGACATCCAGCAGCCACACCAGCACGGTGATGGAGACAACGTAAA
>JAFEDV010000445.1 GCA_018241475.1 Pseudomonadota bacterium
AAGAGGTCGACCCGCTGCGTCGCCTGCGCCTGCAGCACGACCACGAGCGTGGCCACCACAAGCACCTGAAAGAGCGAGGTGCCGATGACGACATTGGTCGGCATGCGCAGCAGATAGATCATCGCCGGAATCAGGATGAAGCCCCCGCCCACGCCCATGATGGCGGCGAGCCCGCCGATGACGAAACCGATGGCGAGCGGCGGCAATATGCTGATGTAGAGGCCCGATCGCGGGAAGCGAAGGCGGATCGGCAACCGGTGTGCGACGGTTTTCACAGGCCGCTTCAGCACCGTCACCGCCGGCAATGCGCGCCCTCGCATCACGGTGATGCTTTCCATAAGCATCAATATGCCGATGGCCGCGAGGAAGATGAGGTAGAGCAGCGAGATGATGAGATCGAGCTGGCCGATATTCAGCAGCCGCTGAAACAGACCGACACCAAGAATCGAGCCCAGCACGCCGCCGGCCGACAGCAATGCGCCCATCCGCCAATCGACGGCCTTGCGGCGCGTCTGCGTCAGGATGCCGGAAAACGATGTCGCGGCGATCTGGCTGGCGCCAGTGGCCACGGCGACGGGCGCGGGAATACCGAGGAAAATGAGCGCCGGCGTCATGATGAAGCCGCCGCCGACGCCGACTAGGCCCGAAAGGAATCCGACCGCGCCGCTGACCAATAGGACGAGCAGCACGTTCACCGGCATTTCGGCGATCGGCAGATAGATCACGTCGAAACTCTGGATTGGGCCGAAGCCCGCCACCACGCGACGCCCTTATGGGCGCCGCTGCGCAGCGGCGCAACGCTTGACCGCGCAATTTTGCTTCAGTGGCTGGCCCGGCGGCGGTGCGAGGGTGTTGATGCGGCTTGGGACGACGCAGCCCAGGCGCGTTGGCCAAAGTCGCCGTTGGCGACGGCGCTGGCCGCGCGCGGCCGGAAGGCGGCGGCGCGTGCGCGCGCCTGCTGCACCTGGGTCGTTGTCAGCTGCGCCTAGATTGCCGTCGCGCGGGCGGCGGCGTCGGTGTCGCCTTGACGAGCCGCAACCGCAAACCAGAAGAGCGACTCCACCGGATTGGCCTGAACGCCGCGGCCCTGCTGATAGAGAACGCCGAGATTGGAGTGGCTGTCGCCGACGCCCAGTTCGGCTGCCTGCTTGAACCAGCGGAAGGCCGCGGCCTCGTCGAGCGGGGCGCCATCCCCGCGCGCGTAATAGACGCCAAGATCGTGCATGGCGCGGCGGTTGCCGCCGTTCGCGGCGCGTTCGGTCCATTGCCGTGCGGTGGCGAGGTCGATGGGAACGCCTTCACCCCGCTCATAGACCTTGGCCAAGCGATATTGCGCCATGGCGAGGCTGTGACTGGCGGCGGCGCGCAGCAGCTGCAGTCCATCCGCCGTGCGCCCGCCGCTGAGACGCTGCAGCGCGAGCTGATATTGCGCGACCGCATCGCCGGATTGCGCTGCGGCTTCAAGTGTGATCGAGCGCGGCGCGAGCGGCCCGGCGACGGCGGGCGTCACGGGCGGTGCAATGTCGGGCGGCGCCGCCGCTATTTGCGGCGCCGGCTGTGACGGCGTAGCCGTGGTGGTCGTCTCAGCGGGCGCAGCCTGTGTCGCGAGCGGATCCGGCGTGGCCGTATCCGGGGGCGTCGGCGCCGACTCGATCACGTGCGTGGGCTGCGGCTGCGTTTCGGGCGCCGGCTGAGCTGGCGCAGGCGCATGGCGATTGCCGCCAAAGAAATATGCGCCGCCCACGAGCAGCAGCGCGATGCCGCTGGCCGCGCCCCAGAGCACGACGCGGCTCGACCCGCGCAAGCTGAGTTGCGGTGTCGGTCCCGGCTCCGGACGGGTCTTCGGCAGCGATTGCGCCTGCGCGGCCCGGCGCGCCGCGGCCAGATAATCGTTCTTGCCCGGAGGGGGCGGCGGTTCGGGTGTAAGCGCGGGCGTTGGCGCAAGCTCGAACGGCAAATCATCGCCCAACGCCTCGTCGCCTGCGTGTGCGAGCGGCTCGGCATGTGCTTCGGGCGCGGCGACCGCGGATGCGCCTTCATCCTCGGGCGACCAGAAGGGATCGTCTTCCTGCGCCGGCGCCGGGGTGAACGCTTCGACGTCGCCGAAATCTTCCGCGTCGCTCACCAGGATGTCGTCAACTTCGCTGCCGAACGATTTGATTTCTGAAACGGGCGGCTCGACCACAGGCTCGGCGTGCATGGAGACGCCGGCTTCGCTCGGCGGGGCGTCGCTGACCAGATCGTCTTCGGCGAAGTAGATGTCGTCATCCCGTTGCGCGTTCACCGCGGGCGCGTCCGCGCGCGGCGGGAGCGGCGCGGCGCGAACGGGCTGGGCGGCGTCCATCGGCGACGGCGCGGGTTCGCCGAAGTTCGGGAAGTCGTCGAAGCGGCGCGAGGGCGTGGGAATCTCGTCGAGAAATTCAAGCGCCGGCGCATCGTGGGCGCTCTCGAATTGCTCGAGTTTGCTGGCGACGCTGGAGACCGCCTTCTGCACCGGGGCGATGGCCTCGGCCGAATGCTGCTCGACTTCGGCGAGGCGCTGCATAATCGAGCCAATGGCCTCTGCGACACGGGCGCCGGCGCGCTCTTCGCTGTCGAGCATTCGCTCGCCCAGATCGCGGGCGAGCATGTCGTGGCGTTGATTGAAGCGCTCGGCCATGCGCGCGACCTGCTCGCCGACGTGTTCGATGGCCTGTGCGCTGCGCTGTTCGACGGCGCCGACACGCTCCTCCAAACGCTCGGAGAGGCGGCCGACCTCAAGGCCCATGCGGTCGAAGGCCGCGGCCTCGCGGCGTTCGATTTCGTCGAAACGGGCTTCGAGCGTCGCCGACATGCGCGTCAGCTCTTCTCGCACTGCGGACGCGGCGGCGTCATCGTTGCGCGCCTCCACGCTGCGCAGGCGCTTGTCGACCGTTTCCGACATGCGCTTGATTTCGAGCGAGATGGCTTCGATCGTTTGCGCCTGGCGGCGTTCGGCGGCGGCGAGGCGCTGATTCACATCGTGCAGGGCTTCTTCGACGCTTTCGCCGTCCGCGCCCTCCAGGACCGCCTGTAACTTGCTCTCCACCTGGCCGACGGTTTGCTGCACCGATTGCGCCATTGCGTCGAGGCGTTGCTCGAGCAGGGCGCGCACCGCTTCGGTTTCCGGCGCCGTGTTTGCGCGCTCCACGCGCGCGTTGAGCGAGGAGACGGTCGCTTCGAGCGTGCGGATGGCGGTGTTTGCGGTGGACTCGGTTTCGACGATGCGATCGGAGAGGCGTTGCAGCGCGCTGTCGAGCGACTTCACGGCGCCGTCGACTTCCTCGAGCTTCCGGCCGCCGCCGGTTTCGATGTCGGCGATGCGCCGCTCGAACGCCGCCAGCGCGTCGGCAACCGGGCTCGTCTGTTTGTCCTCGAGCGCGGCGAGCCGTTCGGCGATATCGCTTTGCTGGCGGCGGATGTCGGAGAGATCCGGCGCTATGGCGCCGCCGTCTTCGACCTGCTTCAGCCGCGCCGTGATGGTGAGCTGGGCGTTGCGGAGATCGGCGATGGCGGCGCCGGCGGCCTGGCGCAGCCCGGCCGTCGCTTCGCGTGCGTTCGCTTCGGCGCGCTCGATGCGTGCGATCAGCGTCGATTGTTCGCCCTTGATCTCCTCGACCGCGCTGATGCGCTTGGAGATCTCGTCTTCCAGACGGACCACTTCTTCCAACAGCGCTTCACGCGTGCTGCGGGTCTCGCCTTGCTGCTCGGCGCGCACTTCCTGGATTGCGCTGGCGATGGTGCGGCGTGTCGACGTCTCCGTCTCCGCCAGCCGTTCGCTCATCTCTTCCTGCAAGCGCCGAAGCTCGGTGACGGCGTCCGCGGAGGCTTCGCTTGCCTGACGCGCAGCCTCCTCGGCGACGGCGCGCGCTTGTTCAAGCGTGCGCGCGAGCGTGGTGTCGCGGGTTTCGAGTTCAGTGCCGAGGTAGGAGGCGGCGGCCTCGGCGCGGCGCGCGACTTCCTCGGCGACGGCGACCTGCCTTTCCAGACGCTGCTTTACGGCGGCGACGTCGTCCTTTGCCTGCTCGACCTGGTCGAACTTGCCGGCGAGCGCGTCGCCAGCGGCGCGGAATTGTTCGAGGGCGTCGGCGATGCGTTCGGCCGCTTCACCCGACATCGCTTCGGCGTCTTCCACCCGCGCGGCAAGACCCATGACGGAGCGGTCGATGGTGGTGACTGCGCGATCGAGGCCGGTAACCGCAAGCTGAGTGCGCCGCTCGATGGACTCCAGACGTTGTGCAAGGCGAACCGGATCGGTGTTGCGCGGCAGAGCAGAGGGGCCGCTGATCGACCAATCCTCGTCATCCTCGGCGGTGAGATTGGAGAAACGCGTGCGCGCGCGCGGCGGCGCTGGCGTCGATGTCGGCGCCGGCGTTTGTGGTTGCTGATTGGCGAGCGCTTGGTTCAGGTACTCGCCAAGACTCATTCCCTGACGCGCAGCCGCCTCACGCGCAGCTTCCCGTACTTTTGGGTCAATGCCCTTCACGCTCCAACTTTGCGCGCCGCTCATTTGCCCTCGCCCGCCTCGGAGCTCCGCTGCAATGCAGCGTGCTCAAGCCCAACCCCTGAGCAAATCTCCGAAGATTCGAGAATCGCCCACGACTGTGCAGTGTCGATCAAATGCAAGAGCGTGTTAATGGCGCGTAAAGTGGTAAACGGGGGACAAATCATGTCGGACACACCACGATCTTTCGGTCCCGAAACACAGGGTGCGATCTACCTGCGCGGCCTCGCTGGCGCCAAACCAGATATCCCCACGTCGTTCAAAGGACTCGAGGCGCGCGCCAAGGAAACGATGAGCGCCGAAGCGTGGGCGTACGTCGCCGGCGGCGCGGGACTCGAGAGCGCAATGGACGCCAATCGCGCGGCGTTCGCGCGCTATCCGATCGCGCCGCGCATGCTTGGCGGCGCTGGTCAGCGTGATTTGAGATGCGAAATATTCGGCGTGCAGGCGGCGGCGCCGGTGTTCACCTCGCCGATCGGCGTCCTGGAGATGATGCATCCTGACGCAGACTTGGCGGTGGCGCGCGCGGCCGCGCGGCTCAAGCTGCCAATGATCATCTCAAGCCAGGCGTCGTTTCCGATGGAAGCGATCGCCGAGGCCAACGGCGACGGGCCGCGCTTCTTTCAGTTGTACTGGGGCAAGTCGGACGCGATCGCCGAGAGTTTCGTGAAGCGCGCCGAGGCGTGCGGCTGCAAAGGCATCTTCATCACGCTCGACACCACCATTCTCGGCTGGCGTCCGCGCGATCTCGATCTCGGCTTTCTGCCGTTCCTGCGCTCGCAAGGGATTGCGCAATATACCAGCGATCCCGCGTTCCGGGCGCTGTTGCCGCAGACGCCGGAGGACAATCCGCAGGCGGCCGCTTTTCAGTTCACCCAGGTGTTCTCCGACCCGGGCCTGGATTGGAGACGCATCGCCAAGATCAGGTCGTGGACGAAGCTTCCCGTCATTCTGAAAGGCGTGATGCGCCCGGACGACGCCGAGAAGGCGATGATCGAAGGCTATGACGGCGTCCTGGTTTCAAACCACGGCGGCCGGCAGGTGGACGGCGGCATGGGCGCGCTGGACGCGCTGGCGGGGATCGTGATGGCAGTGAAGGGCAGAGCCCCGGTGCTGTTCGACAGTGGCGTCCGCTGCGGGGCCGACATCTTCAAGGTCTTGGCTTTAGGCGCAAAAATCGCCTGTGTCGGACGGCCTTATGTCTACGGGCTGGCGTTGGGAGGTGATGCCGGCGTGCAGACGGTGCTCGAATATCTGTTGGCTGAACTCGACCTCACCATGGCCCTCAACGGTTGTGCGACGCCGTCGGACATCAACCGCACGTGCTTGGACTCCCCCAAAAGTGATATATGACGCCGCCGTCAACTTTTGTTGACGCTACCGTCAACGGAAGGTATTCCGGAGGGGCAACGACCCGTGGGGTACCCGCAATGAAGAACGTCGATCGCACCTACACAATCTCCCAATTGGCCCGAGAATTCGAAGTGACGCCGCGCGCGCTTCGGTTCTACGAGGACAAGGGTCTGCTGACGCCGCGACGCGAAGGCTTGAATCGCGTCTATTCGCATCGTGACCGCGGCCGCCTGCAACTGATCCTGCGCGGCAAGCGCGTCGGCCTGTCGTTGCTCGAGATCAAGGAAATCCTCGATCTCTACAAGGTTGATCAGCGCGCTCAGGCGCAAACGGCGCTCAAGAAGTACAAGGCGCGCGTCGTGGAACTCGAGCGTCAGCGCAAGGATGTCGAAGCGGCGATTCAAACACTGCATATCGGCATCCGTCAGATCGAAGCGTTTCTGGCGAAGCCTGCAGCGCCCGCCGCCGTGGGTGCGGCGCGCGCATTCGAAGAAGAGGCGAAGAAACGCCTCGAAAGCACACATTGAGTCGGTGATCAGTAGGGAATAGTCAGTAGGCGCATCGCCACTGACCACTGACTATTGACTACTGACTCAGCGGAGCGTCAGCGATGCCAACCTACAAGGCGCCTTTGCGCGAGTACCGCTTTCTCCTGAAAGACGTGCTCGACATCGATCGTTTCTCCAACTTGCCCGGGTTTTCTGACGCCCCGCTCGACGTCGTCGAACAGATTCTCGAAGAGGGCGCCAAGTTCTGCGAAGGCGTGCTGGCGCCCTTGAACAAGGTCGGCGATGAACACGGCTGCAAGCGCCGCGACGACGGCTCGGTGACGACGCCGCCGGGATTCAAGGAAGCCTACAAGCAATTTGTCGACGCCGGTTGGCCGGCGCTGTCCTGCGATCCCGCTTATGGCGGACAGGGCATGCCCCATCTGGTGGCGCTTGCATGGAATGAGATGGTGGCGAGCGCCAACATGGCGTGGGGCATGTATCCGGGCCTTAGCCACGGCGCCTACGAAGCCATCCACCAGCACGGCAGCGATGAACTCAAGAAGAGATACCTGCCGAAACTGGTGACCGGCGAATGGACCGGCACGATGAATTTGACCGAGCCGCACGCGGGCACCGATGTCGGCATGCTGCGCACCAAAGCCATCCCGCAAGGCGACGGGACGTATCGCGTCACGGGCCAGAAGATCTTCATTTCCGCCGGCGAGCACGATTTCGCGGAGAACATCATCCACCTGGTGATCGCCCGCATCGAAGGCGCACCGGCCGGCACCAAGGGCATTTCGCTCTTCATCGTGCCGAAATTCCTGGTCAACGACGATGGCTCGCTGGGCAAACGCAACGGCGTCGTCTGCGGCAAGATCGAAGAGAAGATGGGCATTCACGGCAATTCGACGTGCGTGCTCAACTACGACGACGCGGTCGGCTATCTCTGCGGCGTCGAGAACAAGGGCCTCGCGGCCATGTTCACAATGATGAACGTGGCCCGGCTCGGCGTCGGCTTGCAAGGACTGTCGCAGTCCGAAGTCTCGTACCAAAATGCGGTCGCATACGCGAAGGATCGCCTGCAAGGGCGCTCGCTGACGGGCAAGAAAAACCCAGACGGCCCGGCCGATCCCATCGTCGTGCATCCGGACATCCGCCGTATGCTGATGGATGCGAAGGCGTTCAACGAAGCCGCGCGCGCGTTTGCATTCTGGACGGCGCTCTACGGCGACCTGCTGCATTCATCGCCGGATGAGAAGGTGCGCGAGAAGGCCGATGACTACATGGCGCTGATGACGCCGGTGATCAAAAGCTTCTTGACCGACGGCGGCTACAAGAACGCCACCAACGCTCAGCAAGTCTATGGCGGCCACGGCTACATTGAAGAGCAGGGCATGAGCCAGTTCGTGCGCGATGCGCGGATCACCATGATCTACGAAGGCGCCAACGGCATCCAGGCGCTCGATCTGGTTGGTCGCAAACTGGGCGCCAATTCGGGGCGGGCCGTCTTCTCATTCTTCAACGAGATCGACGAATTTGCGCACGCCAATGAAGATAGTGCTGAGCTGAAGCCGTTCGTGGAAGGTCTGAAAACGGCGAAGGCGCAATTGCAGGACGGCGCCATGTGGTTGATGCAAAATGGCATGTCGAACTTCGACAATGCCGGCGCGGCGAGCCACGATTTCCTCGATCTCTTTGGCGTCACCGCGCTCACCTATATGTGGGCGCTGATGGCGAAGGCGGCTTTGACCGCGAAGGCCAATGGCGGCGGCAGCGATCCGTTCTATGACACCAAACTGGCGACCGGCCGCTATTTCCTGGCGCGCGTCTTGCCGGAAGCGGGCGCACATTTGGCGAAGCTGAAGAGCGGCGCCGAGCCGGTGATGGCGCTTGCGGCGGAGCAGTTTTGATGGCGGGCTATTCGGCGACCATTTCCTGGAAGCGTGGCGAGCAGCCGTTCAGTGACGGCAAGTATTCGCGGGCGCACGAAATCGCGTTTGACGCTGGCATAACAATTCTCGGGTCCTCGTCGCCGCACGTTGTGCGCCCGCCCTTGTCGCGCGAGGATGCGGTCGATCCCGAAGAGATGTTCGTCGCGGCGCTGTCGATGTGTCACATGTTGTTCTTCCTCGATTTCGCACGCAAGGCCGGCTTCATCGTCGACTCGTACGTTGACGCTGCAGAGGGCGTCGTGGGCAAGGACGATCGCGGCAAAATCGCCATCACCAGGGTGACGCTGAAGCCGCGGATTGAATGGTCAGGCGAGAAGCGCCCCAGCGCCGCCGACATCTCCGAACTCAATCACAAGTCCCACGAAGCCTGTTTTATAGCCAACTCGTTCCGTGGCGAAGTGGTGATCGATGGCTGACGTTCAGCACATGCGCGCCAATCTCGCGCAAAAGCGCTCGCTTCGCGCCGAGGCTGACGCGCGGATGCGCGAGTTGAGCATGGACGCGATGAAAGTTGAGCGAGACGAGTTCGGCGCCGAGCAGATCAACGAGAAGCTCGCCGCCGTGCGCGACGAGATTGAGGCTTTGGACGTCGAGATCGCGAAGTTGGAGGGCCAGATCGCGAGCGGCGCCAACGGTTGAAGGTAGTTTGCCGCGCTGCGCCCGGCCCGGACGCAGCGGTCAGCGGAGTAGGCGCGAGGCACCGCGCCGCGGGACGACTCCGGTCCCATGGAGGGTTGCGAAGCGGCGCCAAGAGCGCCGCAGAGTTGGAGTGAAGAGAATGGCTGAGGCCTATATCTATGACGCGGTGCGCACGCCGCGCGGCAAAGGCAAAGCGAACGGTTCGCTGCACGAGCAGACATCGCTGCAATTGGCGACGCAGGTGCTCGAAGCTATCCGCGACCGCAGCAACCTCGACACCTCGAAGGTCGATGACGTCTATCTCGGGGTGCTGTCGCCGATCGGCGAACAGGGCGGCAATCTGGCGCGCATCGCCGTGTTGAACTCGGGTTATTCGCAGACGGTCGCCGGCGTGCAGATTGAGCGCTTCTGCGCGTCTGGGTTGGAAGCCTGCAACATCGCCGCCGCGAAAGTAAAGTCGGGTGAAGCCGAACTCGCCATCGGCGGCGGCTGCGAAAGCATGAGCCGCGTGCCGATGGGTTCGACAGGCGGTTCATGGGCTGTCGATCCCTCGATCGCGCTCAAGAGCTACTTCGTGCCGCAAGGCGTTGCGGCCGATGCGGTCGCGACGAAGTATGGCTTCTCGCGCACCGATCTCGACGCGTTCGCCGTGCAGTCGCAGCAGCGCGCCGCGAAGGCCTGGAAGGAAGGCCGCTTCAAGAAGTCGATTGTGCCGGTGAAGGATCAGCTCGGCGCAACCCTGCTCGATCACGACGAATACATGCGCCCCGACACGACCATGCAGGCGCTGGGCGCGCTGGAGCCGTCGTTCAAGATGCAAGGCGAAGTGATGCCGGGCTTCGATGGCGTCATTCAGCAGCGCTATCCCGAGATCGAGAAGATCGATCACGTCCACCATGCCGGCAATTCCTCGGGCATTGTTGACGGCGCCGCCGGCGTGCTGATCGGCAGCAAGGAAATGGGCGACGCGCTGGGCTTGAAGCCGCGAGCGAAAATCCTGGGCGGCGCCTCGATCGGCTCCGAGCCGTCGATCATGCTGACCGGCCCCGAGCACGTCACCAAGAAGCTGATGGCGAAACTCAAGCTCAAGAAGGAAGACATCGACCTCTGGGAGCTCAATGAAGCTTTCGCTGCAGTTGTGCTGCGCTGGGTGCAGGCGCTCGACCTCGATATGGAGAAGGTCAACGTCAATGGCGGCGCCATCGCCATGGGCCACCCGATCGGCGCCACCGGCGCGATGATCCTCGGAACCATGGTCGATGAACTGGAGCGCGCCGACAAACATCGCGCACTGGTGACGCTCTGCATCGGCGCCGGCATGGGCACGGCGACCGTGATCGAGCGGGTGAACTAAGATGTGATAGGCCCGTGCTCCCCCGCGAGGGGGAGCTGTCAGCGCGTGAGCGCTGACTGAGGGGGCGAGACAAGATTGTGAAGAACGAGCCGTCACCCCCTCCGTCGCTCGCTTCGCTCACGACACCTCCCCCTCGCGGGGGAGGACGGGCGTTTGAGGTGTGAGGTGTAGAGATGGAAAATTTCAAAATCGACGTCGACAGCGACGGCATAGCGCTCATCACCTTCGATGTGCCCGGCCGCTCCATGAACACCATCACAGCGAGCGTGGTCCGCGACCTCTATGAGATCGCGAACAAGATCAAGACCGACGCCGCCATCAAGGGCGCGGTGTTCGCGTCAGGCAAGGAAAGCGGCTTCTGCGCCGGCGCCGATCTTGGCGAAATGAACGAACGCGGCGCCGCGGCCGGCGGCAAGGAGCCGAAGACCGAAGACGAAAAGCTGAAGGCGCAGTTCGAGCGCGGCTTTGGGCTGAACAAGGTCTATCGCGAACTCGAAACCTGCGGAAAGCCGGTGGCGGTGGCGATCGAGGGTTTGGCGCTGGGCGGCGGCCTGGAGCTTTGTCTCGCCACGCATTATCGCGTCGCGGCGGATAACCCGAAGATCAAGCTCGGCTTGCCAGAATCCAAAGTCGGGCTGCTGCCGGGCGCCGGCGGCACGCAGCGTCTACCGCGCCTCATCGGCGTGCAGAACGCCGCAATGATGATCCTGCAGGGGCAAGACAAGTCGCCGCAAGAGGCCAAGGGTCTGGGCTTCGTCAATGAGCTCGCGCCTGCGGGCCAAACCATCGCTGCGGCGAAGGCCTGGGTGAAGGCGAACCCGAAGGCGGTCGCGCCGTGGGATGTCAAAGGCTACAAGGTGAAGGACGGTCCCTACACGCCCGGCGGCGCGATGATGAGCGTCGGCGGCAATGCCATGGTCTCGAAGCAGACCAACCTCAACTATCCGGCTCAGCGCAACATCCTCTCCTGCATCTATGAGGGCGTGCAGGTGCCGATCGACGCCGCGCTGCGCATCGAGAGCCGCTACTTCCTGAAGACGGCTGCGACGCCACAGGCCAGGGGCATGATCCGTTCGCTGTTCGTGTCGATGCAGGCGCTGGGCAAAGGCGGCAATCGTCCCGAAGGCTTTGCGCCCTACAATGTGAAGAAGGTCGCGGTGCTGGGCGCGGGTCTGATGGGCGCCGGCATCGCCTACGTGCAAGCGAAGGCGGGCATCGAAACCATCCTCCTGGATGTGAGCCAAGAGAGCGCCGAGAAGGGCAAAGCCTATTCCAAGCGCATTGTCGACAAGGATATCTCGCGCGGCAAGACCACGAAGGAAAAGGGCGACGAATTGCTCGCGCGCATCACGCCATCGACCGATTACTCACTGATCAGCGGCGCTGATCTCGTGGTCGAAGCCGTGTTCGAAAATCCGGCCCTGAAGGCTGAAGTGACGAAGAAGGCCGAAGCCTACCTCGCCGCCACCGCCGTGTTCGGCTCCAACACCTCGACTTTGCCGATCACCGGCCTCGCCGAAGCCTCGGTGCGCCCGAAGAATTTCATCGGTATCCACTTCTTCTCGCCGGTGGAGCGCATGGGTCTCGTTGAGCTCATTCGTGGCAAGCAGACGACTGACGAAACCGTCGCCAAGGCGATCGACTATGTGCTGAAGATCCGCAAGACGCCGATCATCGTCAACGATCACCGCGGTTTCTACACCTCGCGCTGCTTCGGCACCTACCCCCAAGAGGGCATCGAGATGCTGATGGAAGGCATTGCGCCGGCGATCATCGAGAACGTCGGGCGCCAATGCGGCATGCCGATGGGGCCGCTGGAAGTATCCGATAGCGTCGGTCTTGATACCGCGCTGAAGATCGGCAAGACAAACGCCGAACTCAATCAGCAGGACTACAAGAAGGATCCGCGCGCGGCGCTTTTGTCTTGGATCGTCGAGGACAAGGGCCGCGTCGGCCGCAAAGGCGGCAAGGGCTATTACGAGTACGGCGAAGACGGCAAGCCGACGCGCATCTGGCCCGAACTCAGCCAGAAGATCGAAGTGAAGGTGAAGGAGTGCCCGCCGGAGCTGAAAGCGGAGCTGACCAAGCGCTACCTTTTCCGTCAGTGCATCGAAGTGGCGCGTTGCTTCGAGGAGGGCGTGATCACCGACCCGCGCGATGCGGACGTCGGCTCCATCCTCGCCTGGGGCTTTGCCCCCTATAGCGGCGGCTGCGTCAGCTACATTGATCTGTTCTGGGGCACGGCGAAGTTTGTCGAGGAAGCTGATCGTCTGGCGGAACGGTACGGCGAACGTTTCCGTCCGAACAAGTTGCTCCGTGACATGGCCGCGAAGGGCGAGAGCTTCTACGAGCGGTTTGGCGGCAAGCAAAAGGCGGCAGCTTGACCTAATGAACCGTCATCCTGGGCGCGCGCAGCGTGACCGGGATCCAGGGGATCGTAGAACTAAGCGTTTGCCCTGGATCTCGGCCGCGCTTCGCACATCCAGGATGACGAAGTAACGGAAGCACCATCGTGAACGAACTCGCGCTCACAAACCCAGTCTTCGCCACCTACGCCATCGCCGCCTCGCTCATGGTGCTGAAGATCATGCTGCAAGGCTGGGTCACGGTCGTGCAGATGATGTCCAACAATGGCGGCTTCGTGAGCCCGGAAGACGCTAAAGCCGGCCTCGCCAATCCGAAACCGCATCAAGGCCAGCTCGACATCAACGACAAAGTCGATCGCTCGCGCCGCATTCATCGCAACGATCTCGAAAACATCCCCGCCTTCCTCGCGATCGGCCTCTTGTTTGTGCTGATCAACCCGCCGCTCGCCGCCGCGCAATGGCTCATGTATGGTTTCGTCGTCGCGCGTGTGCTGCACACGCTCGCGTATTCCACCGCGCAAAGCCACGAAGTGCGCGCGACGTTCTATAGCGTCGGCTCCCTAATCGTCATCGCTATGGCGGTGTGGGTGCTCTACGCCGCGGCGACGCATCTCTGAGAGCGGAATAAGGGAGCGGCCCGTGCAGGAGATGAGTCTGATCATCCAGATGATCGCTAACATCGCGGTCATTGCGTCGCTCGTCTTTGTCGCGTTTCAAGTGCGGATGGGCATGCAGATGTTGCGCGACAACGCGGTGCGCAATCACACCGATAAAGTGCAGAGCGTGAGCCGCATGCTCAGCGAAAACCCGCAGCTCTGCGAACTCTGGGCGCGAGGCAGCAAAGCTGGCCTCGACGGGTTGAGCGATGCCGAGCGCGTGCAGTTCGTGAACTTCTACACACACGTCCTGCGCGTGTGGGAGGAACTTTACCTGCAATATAAAACCGGCCTGATGGACAACGCGCTCTGGGCGGCGAACATGACGATCCTGCGCGACACTCACCGAATGCGCGGCGCGCAGGAGGCGTGGGCGGTGCGCCGTCACCTGTTCACCGCGCCATTCCAGGACTTCTACGACGCCTACGCTTCTGAAGGTCAGGCGAAGCCTCTCTATGAGTTGCCGCGCGAATCCCCCACATGACCTCGCTCTTCGATCCGCTTGCGTTCAAATCCGGCGCGACCCTCAAGAGCCGTTTTGTGCTGTCGCCGCTCACCAATCTGCAGAGCCATCCCGACGGCGTGCTCTCCGACGACGAATACCGCTGGCTCACTATGCGCGCCGAGGGCGGTTTCGCTCTCACCATGACCTGCGCCGCCAGCGTACAGGAATCCGGCGTCGGCTTTCCAGGCCAGCTCGGCTTTCACGATGACCGGCACCTGCCCGGCCTCACGCGGCTTGCATCCAAGATCAAGGAATACGGCAGTCTTGCGGTCGCCCAGCTGCATCATGGCGGACTGCGCTCACTCAAGACGCCGAAGGCGCCGTCGGCCGACGAGAAGCTCGGCGCGCAAGCCATGACGGTGGATGAAGTGCGTGAAAGTCGCGACTGCTTCGTCGCGGCTGCGCGTCGGGCGGAGCGGGCCGGCTTTGACGGCGTCGAACTGCATGGCGCCCACGGCTACCTGATCTGTTCGTTCCTCAGTCCCGAACTCAATCGCCGCGACGACGCCTATGGCGGCGACCCCGAACGGCGCATGCGTTTCCTTCTCGAATGCATCGACGGAATCCGCGCCGCGACCGGCTTGACGCTGGGCGTGCGCCTCTCGCCGGAGCGCTGGGGCCTTGAGGTGCTCGAGATTCGAGGCGTGGCCGAGCGTCTGTTCCGCGACGCGCGGATCGATTTCCTCGACATGTCGTTGTGGGATGTGAGGAAGGAGCCGGAAGACGAAGCGCTCAAGGGCCGCACGCTGGCTTCGTATTTCACCGAGTTGGAGCGTGGCGAGACGCGCCTGGGCGCAGCGGGCAAGATCATGTCGGCGCAAGATGCGCGCGACGTGCTGGCGATGGGTTTCGACTTCCCCGTCCTCGGGCGGGCCGCCATCCTGCACCACGATTTCCCGAGGCGCGTCGCCGATGATCCGAACTTCGCCGCGCGGCTGACGCCGGTCAGCGAGCAATATCTGCGCGACGAGGGCCTGGGTCCCGCTTTCATAAACTACATGCGCACCTGGAAAGGCTTCGTCGAAGCAGCGGCATGACGCGTTACGCTGCGCGCCTTCATGCAGCATCTTTGTCAAAGTTTGCCAGTGCGGGTTGCGAGACCGAAGCGTGGCGCATTTGTGATGAAACCGACGGAAATCTCCGTTCGCCGCACTGCGGCTGGAACTGGTCATTAAGGCGTTTGGTTGCAAAAGAAACGGGGGTTACAGTAGGACGTCGTTAGAAGGGTCTTTCGTGGACGGCAGCCTCCCCACCACCGCGACCGAAGACGCGAAAGTGCACGGACGCCGGCACTTCTTCCTGTTCGGCGCGCTTGCGGTTGTCGCGCTTATGCTGATCGCTGGCGTGATGCGGCTTGCAATTCCGTCCAGCACCGCCGGCGGCGCACAGCGGGGCGCGGGCGGTCGGCAAACGCAAGTGACGGCGGTTGCGGCTTCGATGCGTCCGTTCACCGATCGCATCGAAGCGCTGGGCGTGGCGAAGGGCATTCAGTCGGTCAATCTGAGCGCCAACAACACCGAACGCGTGACATCGGTCCGCTTCCAGGACGGCGCGTTCGTGCATCGCGGCGACATTCTCGTGCAATTGAAGGCGACCGAAGAGACGGCCAACGTTTCCCAGGCGCGCGCCGCCGTTGATGTGGCCCAGGCCAATTACGATCGCTACAACGCGTTGGCGCAGGGTGGCTTCCTCGCGCCGGCGGCGATGGACCAGTATCGCTCGGCGCTTGAGCAGGCGCGCGCCAATCTGGCGGCGGCGCAGTCGCGGCAAGCCGATCGGGTTATCCGGGCGCCGTTTGCGGGCCGCCTGGGTCTGACCGATATTGCTCCAGGCGCGCTGATCAGCCCGGGCGCCACGATCGTGACGCTCGACGACGTCTCGACGGTGCGCGTGGACTTCACGGTGCCGGACCGCTTTCTGCCGGTGCTCCGCGTCGGCGCGCCGATTCAAGCGCGCGCGGACCCTTATCCCGATCGCGTCATCACCGGTCGCATCGCCGACATCGACACCCGCATCGATCCCAATACGCACGCGATCCGCGCCCGCGCGGAGTTCGCCAACGCCGACGGCGCGCTCGTGCCCGGCATGCTGATGCACGTGCAGATCGAGAATGGGCAGCGCCAAGCGGTGGCGCTGCCGGAATCGGCGGTGCAATCGCAGTCGGACCAATCGTTCGTCTATGTGATCGCCCATCAAGAGGATCGCACGATCGCCCGCCAGACGCCGGTGACAGTAGGCGTCAACGAAAACGGCTTCGTGGAGATACGCGATGGCCTGCGCGCAGGCGTGCAGGTGGTCGCGGACGGCCTGGACCGCGTTGAGCCCGACGCGCCCATCCGCGTCGGCCCCGCACGCGGCGCGCGCGTCGGTGTGGGCGACAATCCAACCGCCCGCACGGCCGCCGACGGATTGCGGTCAACGACACCATGACGCTTTCGGACTTTTCCGTTCGCCGTCCGGTGTTCGCCACCGTGGCGGCGATCATCCTTGCAGTGATTGGCATCGCCGCCTTCTTCGCCTTGCCGGTGCGCGAACTGCCGAACGTGGATCCCCCGCAGGTCTCGATCTCGACGACCTATGTCGGCGCGTCCGCTGAAGTAATCGAAGAGCGGATCACGCAGGTGATCGAGCGGCAGGTCTCCGGCATACAAGGCGTCGACCGCATCACCTCGTCTTCGCGCGACGGCGCATCGCAGATCTCAATCCTGTTCACGCTCGATCGCAACCTCGACGAAGCGGCCAACGACGTGCGCGACGCTGTTTCACGCGTGCTTTCACAATTGCCGGACCAGGCGGATGCGCCGCGCATCGCCAAGGCAAGCGCAGATTCTTCGCCGCTGATCTTCCTGACGTTCAGTTCGCCGACGATGAGCCGTCTACAGCTCTCCGACTACGCCAATCGCTATCTCGTGCAGCGGCTATCGACCATTCCGGGCGTGGCGCAGGTGTTTGTCGCAGGCCAGCAACTCTATTCCATGCGCATCTGGCTGAACTCAGATCAGATGGCGGCGCGCGGCATCACGGTCGGCGATGTCGAAAATGCTCTGCGTGCGCAAAATCTCGACCCGGCGGCCGGCGCAATCGAGTCCACGACCAACGACTACACCATCCGCGTCAATCGCCTCTACGCGACGCCGGCGCAGTTCGCGCAGTTGCCGATCATGCCTGCTCGCGCAACGGCGCCCGCAGCCGGCGGTTCGGCCGATCCAACTCCCTATGTCGTGCGTCTCGGCGATATTGCGCACGTGGAGGAGGGGCCGGCTGAGCGCCGTAGCATTTTCCGTTCTAACGGCGCCGATCAGGTCGGCCTGGCGCTGACGCGCCAGTCGCAGGCCAACGACCTGCAGATATCGGAGGGCGTGCGCCACGCCATCGATGCGATCAACCCGACGCTGCCCGGCGGCGCCAGACTCGGCATGGCCGTCGACTACACGGTGTTCACGTCGCGGGCGATCGACGAAGTGTGGATCACGATGGGCCTGTCGCTGGTGCTCGTCGGCTTGGTCAACATGCTTTTCCTCGGCGATTGGCGAGCGGCTGTCATTCCCGCGATCGTCGCGCCGCTTTCCATCATGTCGACCTTCATGGTGCTGGCGCCGCTTGGCTTCTCCATCAACCTGCTGACGCTGCTGGCGCTAGTGCTGGCGATCGGACTTGTCGTCGACGATGCTATTGTCGTGGTCGAGAACATCCAGCGCAGGGTCGACGAAGGCGAGCCTGCGCTGCTGGCGGCCGAACGCGGGGCGCGGCAGGTGTTCTTCGCAGTGGTGGCGACGACCATCGTGCTCGTTTCAGTGTTTGCGCCGCTCATGTTCTTGCCGGGCTATATCGGGCGCTTGTTCGTCGACCTGGCGGCGGCGATTGCATCGGCGATCGTGTTTTCGGCGTTCCTGGCCTTGAGCCTTTCGCCGATGCTGGCGTCGAAGCTGTTGCGTCCGGCTAAGGGCGCCGGCTGGATCAGCCGCAAGATCGATGCGGCCATGCGGGGCCTGCGCGCCTCCTATCACGACACTCTGGACATCGCGCTGGGCAATCGTGTCGCGAGCGTGATTGTCGGCTGCCTGCTGGGCGGATTCGCGCTGCTTGCAGTGGGCCTGTTCCTGCTGCTGCCGCGCGAACTGGTTCCCGCCGAGGATCGCGGCCGCGTCGACGTAAGCATCGTGGCGCCCGAGGGCGCCGGCTATGATTCCACCCTGCGCACGGCAAACAGGGTTGAGCCCGTCCTGCAACAGGCCGTCCGACAAGGCGTCGCCGACCGCTATATCCTTGGCGCGCCGCGGTTTGGCCAGAATGCGTACAACACGGCTTTCGGATCGCTTGTGCTGCGTGATTGGAGTCAGCGAAGCGAAAGCGCCCAGCAAGTCGCCGCGCGCCTCAATCGCCAGTTCAACGGCATCACCGGCGCCCGCGTGCTGGCCAGCGTGCGCGGCCCATTCCAACGCGGCGGCAGCGGCTCAGGCTCGAACATAGACCTGATCGCCGAAGGCAACGATTATGCTTCGATCGCGCGCTGGGTTGCACCGATCCTCGAGGCTGCGGAAGCCAATCCAGGTTTGGTGCGTCCACGGCTGGACTATCAGCCGACCTCGCCGCGTCTGGTTGTCAACG
>JAFEDV010000446.1 GCA_018241475.1 Pseudomonadota bacterium
CGACCCGGTCGTCATCACCGGCGGCGAAGCGCGCGGCCAGGGCGGGCGCGCCTTTTTGCTGCCCAACAACGGCGCAGCTTCGTGGCTTGTCGTCGGTTGTGAGGAGGCGTGCCGCGCGGTCGCCGTCAATCTGAGCGCAGCCGGATTGCAGCCGATTGCGGTTTCGAGCACGCGGGAGAACGCTCACTCGGTCGTCTTGCGAATTCCTCAGAACTACACGCGCTCGCTTTCAAACTTCGAGGCCCGCATTTCGCTGAGCTGCGAGCGGCAGAATGGCTGTTATTATCGGTGGGCGCTCCTGGGCGGCGGCGACGTGCCGACGCTCGCGCAGCGCGGCATGCTTCCGGCGCCGTCGGATGCCGAGTGGAATGCCGCGGCGGCGCCGGCTGGCGCGCTGCGTTGGGTTTCGCGCCCAAGCGGCGACGACCTGCGCTACTTCTACCCAATCCAGGCCTGGAACGCCAATCGCTCCGGCTCGGCGCAGTTGCAGTGCATTGTCGGCGCGGACGGAACGCTCCGCTGCCGCGCCCGCAATGAAGCGCCGGCGGGAGCAGGCTTCGGCGACGCCGCCCGCATGCTGTCAGCGTTGCTGCGCGTCGAAACGACAGATGCGAACGGTCAGCCGACGGCAAACCGCCAAGTCGTCATCCCGGTTCAGTTCTCGCGAGCGCAATAGCGGACGCAACGTCGCACCGCGAACCTTTCGTGACACGCCGGCGTTTCACGCGATGCATGAGCCGAGGGATGCGAACGGCGCCGACGGCGGAATCGCTATTGCCGGGGCAGGGCGGATGAGCCGCTATGTCGACTTCAACGTCGAAGACGTCACGCCGCTCGTGGTCGAAGCGGACCATCCGCTAAAACAGCGCGACTTCCTCAGCCCCTATGTGTGGCGGCAGGGCGGCAAGTTCGTCATGCTGGTCCGCTCCGCTCCACGAACAATCGCGGAAACCGGCAACACCGGCACGATCCACTATGGCGAAAGCGACGACGGCATCCGTTTTCGCGTGTATTCCGACCCGGTGATCGCTCCCGATGAGTGCGAGCTTGATCTGGGCGGCTGCGAGGATCCGACCGTCACTCAGTGGAACGGCGAATTTATTGTGTTCTATACGGGCGTGGATAGGGCGCATCGCTCCGGGCAGATGCTCTATGCCCGAGGACCGAGCCTCCATCAGCTGACGAAGTGCGGCGTGGCGTATGCGTCGTCCGAGAGCGAAGGCAACACCAAGGAGGCGACGGTCGAGCGCACCGCCGACGGCCGCTGGCGGCTCTTCTTCGAGTTCGCCCGCAATGACGCATCGCTGGTCGGCTTGGCGCTTGGGGCGGATGTGGACGGTCCATGGACAGAGCAGCCTGCTCCGTTTGCGCCGCGCCCGCGTGGCTGGGACAATTGGCATTTGTCGACCGGACCGCTTCTTACGAGCGACGAGAGCATGCCGGTCATGTTCTACAATGGCGCGACGCGCGATGCCCGTTGGCGGATCGGCTGGATCGCCTTCAATCGTGATTATACTGAGATCGTGGATCGATGCGTCGAGCCGCTTGTCGTGCCGCCGCCGCCGCAGGATCGGGGCGACACGGACATCGCCTTCGCCGCTTCCTGCATCGCCGTCGACGAGGAGACCTCGCACCTCTATTTCTCGCGCGCCGATCAGCTCCTGCTTCGCGCGGTGATCAGGAGGAGCTAGGCCGCGCGCGCTTCTTCCAGCCGAGCGGCTTCTTGGTTGTGAGGCCCTTGCGTTTCTTGCCGCGCGCTTTGGCGGCAATTTCCTTGACCTTCACCGTTTGCAGCGTCGACAGCGCTTCGTCGCGTCGACCTTTACGCAGATCGCGAAAGGCAGATCCGTACTTTTCGAGTCGTTTATCGACCTCGCTCAAAAACTGGCTTTCCCAAGGCGAGTAATTGACCTGGCTGCTGCCGGCCCTGACCTCGCCGGTTTCGGGCTCGACGGTCTCAGACACCGCCGCTTTGGCGGCCAGCTTGCGCACGATCCGCAACGCCTTCCGCGTCCGTTTGGAATCGACCGTGCGCGCCATCCGCCCCTCTCGATAGTCAGTGTAGCATGCGCGAAACGCTTTCTGACAGCTCCGTTGCGGCGCCGGACGGCGAGCGCTGGCGCTGCAGCCACGTGCGCCGGCGGTAGAGCGACGAGCTCGTACTAATGCTGGCCGATGAACCACGCTTCCACTATAGGCTCGGCGTCGATCCCGCCTGGGGATCATCTAGCGCGACTGCACGAGGCGGCAGTCTATCCAACTTGGTCCATACCGCGCATGATTACAGGCGAAGAAGCGCAGATCCTGGGGACCAGCGTGCGCATCGCTGGCTCGGCGGTGGTGTTTTCATTGCCCTTCGCCATAGGGGCGGCGTTTGCGCTGTCGCGCCAATGGTTTCCGGCAAGGAGCGTCATCAGCGCACTGGTGCATTTGCCGCTGGTGCTCCCGCCGGTCCTGGTCGGATTCCTGTTGTTGCTCGTGTTCGGCCGGAGAGCGCCGATTGGCGCGTGGCTTGAGTCCAGCTTTCACATCCATCTTGCCTTCACTGCCGCCGGGGCTGCATTGGCTACGGCGGTTATGACATTTCCGCTCATGGTGCGAGCGCTACGTCTCAGTTTCGAAGCTACCGACCCGCGCCTGCTGGAAGCCGCAGCGGTTTTGCGCGCCAGCCCCTGGGACCGGTTCCTGACGGTAGCGCTGCCGCTTGCCGCGCCGGGCGTGCTCGCCGCCGCCGTCATCGCCTTTTCTGCCGGTTTGGGAGAGTTTGGCGCCGTCATCACGTTCGCATCGAACATTCCCGGCGAGACACAGAGCCTGCCGCTCGCCATCTACGCGGCGATGCAAATGCCCTCGGGCGAGGGGCTGGCGTGGCGATTGGCGGCATATTCATTCTCGCTCGCGATCGTCGGGCTCATTGCGGCCGAGGCGCTGCAGCGCTGGATGCAACGAAGGTTCGACGCGTGATGCTCGACGCGGCGATTGCGCTTCAGCGCGGCAACTTCTCGCTTGATGTGTGTTTTAGCGCGCCGGCCGGGGTGACCGCATTGTTCGGGCCTTCGGGCGCCGGAAAATCGACAGTGCTTGCAGCCATCGCCGGGCTTGTGCGTATCGATTCCGGGCACGTCCGGCTGGGCGAGCGAGTGCTGACCGCGCCAGGCGTCAGCGTACCGGCGCATGAGCGCGAAGTGGGCGTCGTGTTTCAGGAGGCGCGCCTGTTTCCGCACCTCTCGGTGCGCGGCAATCTGGAGTATGCGCGCAGACGTTCGCCGGCGCCGGCGCCGTTCGAAATCGCCGATGTGGCCCGGCATTTCGATCTCGCGCACATTTTCGAACGACCAGTGCGCAATCTTTCCGGCGGCGAACGCAGTCGTGTGGCGTTAGCGCGTTCATTGTTGGCCGCTCCTAAGCTGCTATTGCTGGATGAACCATTCGCGGCGCTGGACGGACGCCGCCGAAGGGACTTCATCGCGAGGCTGCGGCGCATGCACCTGACCTTTGCACTGCCGATGATCGTGGTGACTCATCAAATTGACGACGCGGCCGCCATTGCGGACCACGTTGTGGCGATCAACGGCGGGAGCGTTGTCGCGCAGGGCGACTTCGTCCACACAACGGCATTGCCCGATTTCCAGAATCTGTTGGACCGCCGCGACGCCGGCGTCGCTGTCAGATCCGAACGCGTATTCCACTCGACCTCGACAAGCGACGCGCATGTCTGGGTCCGCGCCGACCAGGTTCTGGTGGCCGCGACACGGCCTCAAGGCTTGTCGGCGCGCAACATCTGGCAGGGTCGCGTGGCGTCGATCGCTGTCGAAGACAACGCGGCGCTGGTGCGGATCGAGACGGACGCCGGATCGGTGCTGTCACGGGTAACCCGGGAAGCGCTGCAGGAATTGGATTTGCGTCCGGGCGCGACAGGCTGGGCGGTGGTGAAAGCCCACGCGCTTTGAAGGAGGCGGCCATGCCGCGCACAAGTCTCGAACTTAAGCCACGACTTATCGTCAAAGGCGAACGTGCTATCGGACCAGGAAAGGCCGACCTGCTCGAGCATATCAAGGCGACCGGCTCGATTTCCGCGGCGGCCAAGAAAATGGACATGAGCTATAGCCGCGCCTGGCAATTGATTGACACCATGAACCACGCATTCAAGGCCGCAGTCGTGCAGGCTGAATCGGGCGGCAAACGCGGCGGCGGCGCGCGGGTGACGGAATTTGGCGAGTCCGTCCTCGCCAGTTATCGGTCGATGCAAACGGCGATCGACAAGGCGGCCGCTCCTCATGCCGCGGCGCTCGCGAAGTTCGTCAGATAGGTCGAAACCGCAGCTTGCGTCGCTTTCGTCTTTCGTTATACGTCGAGAACTATAACGGAGTGACGCGTGCCTTTGTTGCGTGGCCTATTCTTTGTCGCGGCCCTATGGCTCGGCGCCATCCGCGAGGCGTCGGCGCAACCGGCGCAAGCGCCGGCTGCGCGCGTATTTGCGGCGTCGAGCTTGACGGATGCGCTCGGTCGCATCGCGCCGCTCTATGAGGCCGCTGGCCACCCGCAGCCGGTCTTCAATTATGCGGCAAGCTCCGTGCTCGCGAGGCAGATCGATCAGGGCGCAGGCGCCGATGTGTTCATTTCGGCGGACGAGGCGTGGATGGACTATCTTGCTGAGCGGCGCCTCATCGATCCCGCGACGCGCGTCTCGCTTCTGGCAAATCGGTTGGTGCTGATTGCTCCCGCCGATCGACCGCTGCATCTGCGCATCGCGAACGGGTTCGATCTGGCTGGCGCCATAGGAAGCGGCAGGCTGGCTATGGCCGATCCCGATAGCGTGCCCGCAGGGCGCTATGGACGCGCCGCCCTCGTCAACCTGGGCGTCTGGAATGCAGTCAACGGAGCGGTCGTGCGCGCCGAGAATGTGCGCGCCGCCCTACGCTTGGTCGAACTGGGTGAAGCATCGGCGGGCATTGTCTATCGGACGGACGCGTTAGCTTCCGGCAACCGGGTGCAGATCGTCGATGTGTTCCCGCAGATCAGCCATCCGCGCATTTCCTATCCGATCGCGGTCACGCGGAACGGCAATGGGGAAGGCCGTGCATTCGCTGCGTTCTTGAGGTCTGACGCCGCCAGGCGGGTCTTCCATGATCTAGGCTTCATTCAGCACTAGGCCAGGGAGCAGGCGCTGCGATCAGATTTCGCCCAGGGCATGCAAGTACAAGTCGCGAATTTGCTCCTGCTCTTCGCGCTCCTGGCGGTCCTGTTTGCGGAAACGGATAACCTGGCGAAGCACCTTGGCGTCGTAACCCATGCCTTTGGCTTCACCGTAGGTTTCCTTGATGTCGTCGGCGATGCCCTTCTTTTCTTCTTCAAGCTTCTCGATGCGCGCGACCAGCTGGCGCAATTTCTCGCGCGCTGACTGTGTCAGCGCTTGAGGAGACGAAGTCGCCGTTTCCGAGCCGCCAAAGTCCGCCGCCATCTGAAGCCCCCAAGAATCGAATCGTTGGCAAAGCCTAACGGCCGCAGACGACGCCCGTCACGACGTTGACGCGCGCGAATCAACAGGCTGCTGACGCTAAGCGTCGCGGCCTTCGACGCGCGATTCTAGCCGGCGGACGCCTTGGCGCGCGATCTCATAGTGCGGGTGGATGGCGAGCGCTGCGCGAAAGGCTTCAAGCGCCGCACGCGGCTGATTCAGCTCTTCGTAGATGAGGCCAAGCCCGGCGAGCGCGCCGAAATGGCGCGGCTCGCGCTTCAGCGTCTCCTGGATGGCGGCGATGGCGCCGGAATAATCGTGCGCACGATAGGCGATGTTGGCGCGGCGGTTCCAGGGTTCGGCGAAGTTCGGTGCGAGGTCGCTGGCTTGTTCCAGGAAGCGCTCAGCCAATTCCGCATTGCCTTCGCCCTCGGCGGCGGCGGCGCGTTCCACGAGGATGTTGACGGTGGGAGAGCCTGAATCGGACCAGTGCGCCCAGATCTGGCTTTCAACGCGCGCAGCCGAGGCGTCGTCGGGCGCTTGTTCCAATTGTGCAAAGAGCGCGTCGAGCTGCGGATCGGTGCGCAAGGGCGCGCGTCCTCCCACGCCGCAGGCGGCGAGCGAAAGCGCGAGAATGCAGGC
>JAFEDV010000447.1 GCA_018241475.1 Pseudomonadota bacterium
CGTGTCGAGCACCTGGCTGACGCGCAGATCGGCGATATCGTCGATGGCGCGGGAGAAATCCTTCCAGAAGGCGCTCATCAACTTCTTCCAGTCGAGTTCGCCGGAAGAAATCTCGTCGAGCTTCTCTTCCAGATCGGCGGTGAAATCGTATTCGACGTATTTGCGGAAGAAGTTTTCCAGGAACGCCGTGACCAAGCGGCCGCGATCATCGGGGATGAAGCGGTTCTTATCCATCGTGACGTAGTTGCGTTCCCGCAGCTTTTCGAGGATCGCCGCGTAGGTCGAGGGGCGGCCGATCCCCAATTCCTCCAGCTTCTTGACGAGGCTTGCTTCCGAATAGCGCGGCGGCGGCTCGGTGAAGTGCTGATCGGCCTTCACATCGCGGACATCGACGCGCTCGCCTTGCTTCAGCTGCGGCAGCCGACGGTTGTCTTCGTCTTCCTCGTCGTCGCGTCCTTCCTGATAGAGTGTCAGGAAGCCGTCGAACAGGATCACTTGTCCGGTGGCGCGCAATTCGACCTTGCCGCTTGGCTCGACGAAATCAACGCTGGTGCGCTCGATGGAAGCAGATTCCATCTGGCTCGCCATCGCGCGCTTCCAGATGAGTTCGTAGAGCCGCGCCTGATCGCCTTCGAGTTTCATGCGGTCGGGCATGCGCTGCGGATCGGTAGGGCGGATAGCCTCGTGGGCTTCCTGTGCGTGCTTGATTTTTGACGCGTAGGCGCGCGGCGCTGCCGGCACGTAGGCGTTGCCGAAGCGCGAGCCGATGACGCTGCGAAGTTCGCGCACCGCGCCTTCATCCATGGAGACGCCGTCCGTCCGCATATAGGTGATGAGCCCGATCGTCTCGCCGCCGACATCGACGCCTTCATAGAGGCGCTGCGCCACCTGCATGGTGCGTGAAGCGGAGAAGCCGAGCTTGCGCGCCGCTTCCTGCTGCAGCGTGGAAGTCGTGAACGGCGGCGGCGGATTGCGCCGCGTCGGTTTGGCTTCGACCGCGCTGACCTTGAAATCGCCGCGCTTCACTGCGTCGCGCGCCGCGAACGCCATGGCCTGGTTGGGAATGTCCAGGCGCTTCAGCCGCTTGCCTTCGAACGCCGAAAGGCGCGCGGGAAAAGTCTCCTTCGCGGCGTTCGCCAGAACCGCCTCGACCGACCAATATTCTTGCGGCTTGAATTTCTCGATTTCGACTTCGCGATCGACGATAATGCGCAGCGCAACCGATTGCACGCGGCCGGCCGAGCGCGAACCCGGCAGCTTGCGCCACAGCACCGGCGACAGAGAAAAGCCGACGAGATAGTCGAGCGCCCGCCGCGCCAAATAGGCGTCGACCAGTTCCATATCGATGTCGCGCGGGGCGGCCATGGCGGCCTTCACGCTGTCCTTGGTGATGGCGTTGAAGGTGACGCGCTGGACGTCCTTGCCCTTCAGCACCTTCCGGTTCTTTAGAGCCTCAAGCACGTGCCAGGAGATGGCCTCGCCCTCCCGGTCGGGGTCGGTGGCGAGGATGAGACGGTCGGCGTCCTTCAACGCATCGGCGATATCTTTGACGCGCTTGTTGGACTTGGCGTCCATTTCCCATTCGAGCGCGAAATCCTCGTCGGGACGCACCGACCCATCCTTAGAAGGCAGGTCGCGGATGTGGCCGTAGGACGCCAGCACCTTGTAGCCGGGTCCCAAATATTTGTTGATTGTCTTGGCCTTAGCCGGGGATTCGACGACAACGACATTCATTCTTGATTGTGCACTTCCACTGTTGGCTGGGAGTCGAAGCCGGCCGGTACCTGGGGTTTGGCCCGGCGCCTTGTCAACGCGGGCGCCGCCGCCGAAGCGCGCGTTTATCGCCGATCGGTTCCTAAATTTCCCTTGTAGGTCAGGTTGTTAAGTACCTATTCACAAAAACCGGTTGCGAGCTGCAACTGAAAGAGGTTACCAGCAAGCAATGCAACTAGAGGATAGTGCCGGCGATGTCGAGAAAGCCGCCGAACTCGCCGAATACGTTCTGGCGATGTCGCTGCAACTGGCAGCCATGACGCGCCGCGCGGGGCTGAAAGGCCTGGCCGGATCCCTCGAGGAGACGCACCGGGCGGCTTGCGCAGCGCTGGCGACGCTTCAGGCCGGGAACGCCGCGCCCGATGACGCCGCATAGCCGCCCGGCAACGACGCGGCTTCTCCTGAAAGCTCCAATTCGGTCAGCGCCGCAGCCACCGCGCCGGCCGGCGCCTCGACCAATCTCGCCAGGTCATTGACGTGGATGGGCGTCGGCGAAAGCAGCGCGGCGATCTTCTCGGCCAACCCATCGGGCGCCTTGGACTCGCGCTCTGCAAACAGCGGCCCGACCGATCGCGGCCGAAGCGGCGGCGCGCCATCGCCCAGCGCCGCGACGATGTCGTCGGCGCTTTCGACCAGAACCGCGCCTTGCTTGATCAGCGCGTTCGATCCGCGCGCGCGTGGATCGAGCGGGGAACCCGGTACGGCCATCACATCGCGGCCCTGGTCTCCTGCCGCGCGCGCCGTGATCAACGACCCCGAGCGCAACGCCGCCTCGATGACGACAACGGCGCGCGACAAGCCGGAGATGATCGAATTGCGCCGTGGGAAGTCCCGCGCACGCGCCACCGCGCCCAACGGTGCTTCGCTCACCACAGCGCCATGCTCGATGATTGCCTCGTGCAGCTTCAAATTCTGCGGCGGGTAGGGATGATCCAGCCCGCCCGCCAGCACCGCAGCCGTGCCCGTCGGCAGTGCGCCCTTGTGCGCGGCCGCATCGACGCCGCGCGCCATCCCCGACACGACGACGAACCCGGCCGCGCCGAGGTCCGCCGCGATCTGCTGCGCCAGCATCAACGCTGCCGCCGAGCCTTCGCGCGCGCCGATCAGCGCGATCGCCGGCCGCGCCAGAACCCTTGCGTCTCCACGCACCGCAAGCAGCGGCGGCGGCGCGTCGAGTTGCGCCAAGAGCGGCGGATAGGCCGGCTCGCAGGAAGCAAGCAGCTGCGCACCCATCGCCTCGAGCGCATCGAGTTCATCTGCGATGCGCGCTTCCGCCGGCGGCTTGGCGTCGGAGACGCGCGGGAGCGCCTCCAGGGCGGCGGCGGCGCTTTTGAATTGCTCAATCAGCCGATGAAAAGTGAGCGGCCCCACGCGCGGCGTGCGCGCCAGCCGGGCCCAGGCGATCCGCTCCGGGCGCGACAGCGTGCGGCTCATGATGGCGCAGAAGCGGGCGGCTCGGCGGGCGGCGCCGGCGCATCGGCGGTCTCCTTCTTCTCGCCGATCTTCGGCTCAATGCCTGCACGCAAGCGCGCGATGTTGGCGCGGTGCGTCCACACGATCAGAAGCGCCAGCAAGACCAGAAACGCCGTCTCGGATCCCGAATAGCCGCCAACCAGCGCGAGCACCGGCGCGACGCACGCCGCCGCGAGCGATGCAAGCGACGAGTAACGAAAGATCATCGCCACGGCGAGCCAGACGACGCCGACGACCACGCCGAGCGGCGGCATCCCGAAGAGCAGCAGGCCGAAATAGGTCGCAACACCCTTGCCGCCCTTGAAGCCAAGCCAGACGGGATAGCAATGCCCGAGGAATGCAAATCCGCCGGCCGTCAGTCCGATCTCGATTTCGTGCGGGGAGCCGCCGCTCAGCCAGCGCGCGATCAGCAGCGCGATCGCAGCCTTGCCGGCATCGAGCAGAAGCGTCGCCAGCGCCAGGTCTTTGCGCCCGGTGCGCAACACGTTCGTGGCGCCGATGTTTCCCGAGCCTATGGCGCGGATATCGCCCAGGCCCGCCGCGCGCACGATCACGAGCCCGAACGGAATCGAACCAAGCAGATAGCCGCCGATGGCGGCGAGGACGAACGGCAACACCAGCACCCGTACGTCTCTAACAGGCCGATGCGGCTCTGTGGAGTGGCGACTTTGACGATTGATCGCCTAAGTTGGCGAAGCTCGGAGGGACGACATGCTGACGCGTCGCGAACTTGCTCTTGCCGCCGCAGCGGCGGGATTGGCCGGCTGTGCGCCCGCCTATACGCCCGCGACGTTCCCGGCGGTGCAATCGCGGCAGTTTCCGCGCGACTTCATCTGGGGCGTGGCGACCTCGGCGTTTCAGACGGAGGGCGCGCTCAACGTCGATGGACGCGGCCCCAGCATCTGGGACGTCTTCCCGCGCGAGAAGATCGCCGATCGTTCCGATGCGGCGGTCGCCGACGATTCCTATCACCGCTACCGCGAAGACGTCGCCTTGCTGCAAGGACTGGCCGCGAAGGCGTACCGCTTCTCCATCGCATGGCCGCGGGTCGTGCCCGCCGGCGCCGGCGCGATCAACCAGAAAGGCGTCGACTTCTATTCGCGGCTCGTCGACGCGCAGCTGGAAAAGCGCATCACGCCATACGCCACGCTTTTCCATTGGGACTTGCCGCTGGCGCTTCAGCAGCAGCACGGCGGCTGGGCCAATCGCGACACCGCCCGGCGCTTCGCCGAATACGCCAACATCGTCGCGACGCGGCTTGGCGACCGCGTGAAACACTTCTGCATTCTGAACGAGCCTTCGGTACATGTGTTCGCGGGTCATGTCCTCGGCATTCACGCGCCTGGATTGACGGACGCGAACCTGATCGGTCCGGTGACGCACCATCTCAATCTGGCGCAAGGGCTCGCGATCCAAGCTCTGCGCGCTGCACGCTCGGACCTCACGATTGGCACGACGCTTGCCATCACCCCCTCGCGTCCGGCGCATGACGGCATCGCGCCGCTCAACGAGGCCGCCGCGAAGGGCTTCGACGCGGTTTGGAACGGCGCCTTCCTCGACCCGCTTCTCAAGGGCCTCTATCCGGCGCAGGCGCGCGGCTTTATCGAGCCGCAGCTGCGCGCGGGCGATATGGAGGTGATCCGTCAACCCGTCGACTTCATTGGCGCCAACTATTACGCGCCCGCCTATCTGCGCTTCGATTTGATGAGCCAGGCGCACATCGCGCCCTCGGATCCGCCGCCCAACACGGCGCGCGACGCCTTCAACCGGGAGATCGATCCCGCCGGCATGTGGCAAATCCTGAAACGGCTACGCGAGGAATACGGCAACCCCAGCGTGCTCATCACCGAGAACGGATGCTCCGATCCGTTCAGCGACGACCCGGCCATTCAGGACGACAGGTTCCGCATCGACTATCTCCGCCGCCACCTCGAAGCGGTGAAGAGCGCCATGGAAGCGGGTTCGCGCGTCGCCGGCTATTTCCATTGGACGCTGATCGACAATTGGGAGTGGGCGGAAGGCTATCGCTCCAAGTTTGGCTTCGTCTCGCAAGATCGCGCTTCAAGTCTGCGCGCGACCAAGGCGTCCTATTCCTGGTTCAAGGCGTTGGCGATGACCGGGCGGCTGAACGAAGCTCAGGCTTGAGGCGCGATCGCGGTGGTGTATGGCGCATACACACGCCACCCAAGTGTCTTGTAGAGTGCGCAGCCGGCGTCTGTCGCCACCAATATTGCGCGTTGAGCGCTGCGTGCGGCGGCGGCATTCTCGAGCGTCTGCATGACGGCGCTGGCGAGACCGCGGCGGCGGTGGGCTTCATGCGTCCAGATCTGGTCGAACACCGCGACGTCCTCGATCAAGGCGACGCGTCCGCCGGCGGCGATGTCGCCCGCGTTCGTCATCGCAAACGCGATCAGCACGGCGCCGGCGCCGGTTGAGGCGACGGAATAGTCGGCGGCGACCATCGCGTCCGCCATCGCCAACGCCGGCTTCGTCATCATCGGTGAAGTACGATCGATCACCCACGGGGACGCCAGTCGCGGCGCGACCGCGTCAGGCGAAGCGCAGACCTTGATCGGCGTCAGCGCCGGCGACGTCGATTCCGTCAGCCGGCGCACACTCTCATCGGCGCTTGGGAAGACGTAGCGCGCGATCTGTTCGGGTTCATCCACCTGAACGCGCCAGCCGCCATCGATCGCCTCCGGCGACGGCTTCCCACGCGAGAGCGCCCAGCCGCGCAACCACTTGCCGACGAGTGCAGGATCGGCGTGCAGAGGTTCAGCTTCCGCGACACTCGACGGGTGCGGCGCTGCCGACGGCCCATTGGCCGCTGGCGCCGCCTCCGGTGAAACTGTAGCGGCCGTTGGAGTAGGCGCCATTGCCGGTGTTCGGCAGCACCATTGACGGACCGCCGATAATTGCGACGCGCGCTTGGCTGCCTTCAACATCGACGGTGAGTTGGGTGCCGTCGCTGCAGGTATAGGCGATCGGTCCGTTTGTCGGCAGCGGCACGGGCGAGGGCTGCTGTCCGGGATAGCCGGGCGTGCCCGGCTGTCCGGGCGAACTCATGCCGGTCGTTCCGCAGGCCGCCAGTCCTAACAACGCGGCCAACCCCACAATGCGCATCGACACCCTCCGTACCTATTCGGCAGCGTACACGCTTCTGCCGCCGACGAATGTGCGCAGCACCTTGCCTTGCAGCGTCTTCTCGTCGAACGGCGAATTATTGGACTTGGATTTGAGCTTATCTGAGTCTAGCCGGAAGGGCGCGCCGACGTCGATCACGATCACATCGGCCGGTGCGCCCTTGGCCAGGCGGCCCTGCGGCAGATTGAGCAGCTCAGCCGGCTTGGCGGTCATCGCTCGCAACAGCGTGGTCAGCGGCGCATCGCCCTTGTGGTGCAGCGTGAGCGCCCCTGGCAGCAGCGTCTCCAGTCCCACCGCTCCGAAAGCCGCTTCCTCGAACGGCAAGCGCTTGTCTTCGGCCTGGCGCGGATCGTGGCCGGAAACGATAACGTCGATCAGCCCATCCTTCACCGCCTGCACCAGCGCGACGCGATCGTCTTCGCTCCGCAGCGGCGGCGAGAGCTTGGCGAAGGTGCGATAGTTGGCGACGTCATGCTCGTTGAGCACGAGATGATGCACGTTGACGCTCGCTGCCGCGTTCACGCCGCGGTTCTTGGCGCGCTTTACCGCCGGCAATGTCTGCGCCGCCGACAGCATGTCGAGCAGGAGCCGCCCGCCGGTGAGTTCCGCCAGGGCCAGATCGCGCTCGGCCATGATTGCTTCGGCGGCGGCGGGAATGCCCGGCAGACCGAGCCGCGCCGCGAGTTCACCTTCGTGCATGACGCCGCCGTCGGCGAGATACGGATCCTCGGGGCGATGCGCGACCAGCACATCGAACGCCGTCGCGTAAGAAAGCGCGCGCCGCAACACGCGCGAATCCCTGATGGGCGCATCGCCGTTGGTGAACATCACTGCGCCCGCCTCCGAAAGCAGGCCGATTTCCGTCATCAGCGCGCCGCTCAAGCCCTTGGTCAGCGCCGCCGCGGGGAGAATGTGAACGCCGCCGGTTCGCTCCGGCGCCCGGCGCAGCACGAAATCGACCAGACTCTGGTCGTCGATCACCGGCGTCGTGTTCGGCATCATCACCATGGTGGTGACGCCGCCCGCCGCCGCGGCGCGCCCCGCCGATTTGAACGTCTCCTTGTGCTCGGCGCCGGGTTCGCCGATCACTACGCGCATGTCGATCAGGCCGGGCGCGACGTGTGCGCCGTCGGCGTCGATGATCTCGGCGCCGTCCGGCGCGCTCGTTACCGCGCCGATATCGATGATCTTGTCGGCGAAGAGAATTGCGCCGTCGCTGACCTTGTCCTTCGCGGGATCGATCAGCTTGGCGTTCCTGATAAGCGTTGGTTTTGTCACCGGCGCTTCACCGCAACGTTTACGGTCGTGGAGAACGCCAGGCCGATGATGAAGGGCACCCAGATCGGCAGATGCCCGAGGCCGGGCGCGTTCAAGGCCGCCGCCAGATGATCGTCAACGCACCACCACAAGAGAAAGAGCCACATCAGCGCGCTCCCGCATTCGAGCCGCTCTCGGCGAGCGCCTCCAGAACCGCCATGCGTACCGCGACGCCCATTCGCACCTGCGTCTCGATCAGCGAAATGTTGGGATTGTCGGCGACGCCGGAGTCGATTTCGACGCCGCGATTCATCGGCCCCGGGTGCATCACTACAGCGCCGGGTTTGGCGAATTTGAGCTTGTCCTCGTCGAGCCCGTAAAACCAGAAGAACTCGCGCGCCGAAGGGAAGAAGCCTCCGTCCATGCGCTCGCGCTGCACGCGCAGCATCATGACCACGTCCGCGTCCTTGATGCCTTGGCGCATGTCATGGAAGACCTTGGCCCCCCAACGGTCGGCGCCGGCGGGCATCAGCGTCGGCGGGCCGACGAGCCGCACTCGCGCGCCGAGCATGGTCAACAGCGCCACGTTCGAGCGCGCCACGCGTGAATGCAGAATGTCGCCGCAGATGGCGATAACCAGCCCCTCGATCGCCCCGAGCCGGTCGCGGATGGTCAGTGCATCGAGCAGGGCCTGCGTCGGATGCTCATGCTTGCCGTCTCCGGCATTGATCACTGCGCAGTCGACTTTCTGCGACAATAACTCCGCTGCGCCCGAGGCCCCGTGGCGAATAACCAGCAGATCCGGCCGCATGGCGTTCAGCGTCGTTGCTGTATCGATCAGCGTTTCGCCTTTCGCGACGCTCGACGATTTCACCGACATGTTGACGACGTCGGCGCCCATCCGCTTGCCGGCGAGTTCGAACGAACTCTGGGTGCGGGTCGAATTCTCGAAAAATAGGTTTATGAGCGTTCGCCCGCGCAAGGTGTCGAGTTTTTTGATCTTCTGTTCGGCCAGGGGCGCGAACGCTTCGGCGCGCGCCAGCAGACTTTCGATCTCGAAACGATCCAGGTCGGAAATGGCCAATAGATGCTTGTGACGGAATCGGACGGGGCTTGTGCGTGCTTCGTTTTTCTTCACGCCACTCGGTCTCTCGGCCATGCGCGCTTGTTAAGCCTTGAGGCCAAACCGCCGCAAGCGTGGCGGGACCATGACGAAGAATTTCGTTTCAGCCGCATTGCCGTACCGGACTCAGTGTTGTACTCGGTTTGTTCCAATGGTGGATCGGCGGGTTTGGAAGGGCTGAGCAAGGAGGGAGCGATGAAAACGCACCCCAAACGTGAAGAATCGTCCCGTGAGCTTTCGCTGAAGCCGGTGGGCATCGCGCTGGCGGCAGTTGTTGCTGGCTTGGGCGCAGCCAAGGCGCAAGCGGTGGAGACGAAGCCGCGCGCGCCGCTCGAACCGACGAGCCAAGCGAAGACCTATGTTGTCGATCCCACCAATCACCCCGGTTTCGATGAGGACCCGGACATGGTCGTGGGCCCGAGCGATCCGGTCGAGCCGCTGCGCAAGCGTTAGTGCAGTGTGAGCGCGATGGCGATCGGCATGGTGATGAACGAAAGTAGTGTCGTCGCCGTGATGATCGCGGCCATGAGGCGAGAATCGCCGCCCATCTCGCGCGACAGCGTGTAGCCCGCGGCCGCGGTCGGCGTCGAACCTACTCCGGCGGCCACCGCCGCGGCGAGCGGACTAGCGCCGAGCAGCAACGCCATGGCCCACATCGCCGCCGGCGCCACGGCGAGTTTCATCGCGCATGCGACCGCCACTTTCGCGCGCGCGGCCCGCACGGCCTTGAAGTCGAGCCCGCTGCCCACGCACACCAGTGCGACCGGCATCGCCGCCTGTCCCAGGAGGTTGAGGGCGTTCGACAGCGGACCGAGGTGGCGCAAGCCCAGCGCTTGCGCTCCCAGGCCCGCCGCGCAGCCGAGAATGAGCGGGTTGGCGATGATCTGCTCGAGGATGGCGCGCGGGCTGTTGTCGCCGTTCTCGCCCCAGCGCGCCAGCACGATGACGCAGATCGTGTTCACCACCAGCACCAGCGGCCCGAAGGCAATGCCGATGAGCTGCAGCCCAAGCGGGCCGTAAAGTCCCGGCGCCGCTGCCAGGAGCACAAACCCGTTCCAGCGCACCGAACGCTGAACCCCGCTGGTGACCGCCGGCCCTTCCTCCTTCGTGAAGAAGAGCTTCATCGCCAGCGCCAGCAGCACCATCACCGCAAAGCCGGCGAGCAAACCGCCGACGAAGGGCAATGCTTCGCGGCCCGCGACCGTCGCTTGCGAGCTCAGTGTGAAGAGAAACGCCGGATACAGCACGAAATACCCGAAGCGATTGACGTGGCCCAGCGCCTCCGGGCTCGCGACGTTAAACGCCCGCACCGCCCAGCCGACGACAATCAGGATGAAGACCGGCAGCAGTTCGCCGATGACGTCATGCATGCTTCAGCTCTTGCATCGCATCGAGCGCGCCTTGCAGCATGTAGGCGGCGGCCATCTTGTCGACGACTTCGCCGCGCCGGCGGCGCGAAGTGTCGCCTTCTATCAACGTTCGCGTCACCGCCGCCGTCGAAAGTCGCTCGTCCCACAACAGCAGCGGCGCATCGCGAACGTTGAGCACATTGCGCGCAAAGGCGCGCGCTGCTTGCGCCGATGGACCGGCGCTGCCGTCCATATTGAGCGGCAGTCCGACCACGAAGCCAGCGCACCGCCGGGCATCGTAGAGTTTCAGGATCGCTTCCGCGTCTATTGCGAAATTCTTGCGCGAGATGGTCTCCAGCGAGGAGGCGATCAGCCGGCCCACATCGCTTACCGCCACGCCGATGCGCTTCTCGCCCGGATCGAGCCCCATAAGGGCGCCTGGCGTCGGCAGAACGGCGGCAAACTGTGGAAGGTCGAGCAGAGGCACAGTCAAAGGCAATACGGCAGGAAGGGAGCAGGGCAATAGGGCAGTTGGGATGAGGCGCGTCGGCCCTATTGCCTTATTGCCCTATTGCCTTATTGCCCCAACCCCATGTCCATCGACGAAAAAACCGTGCGCAAAGTCGCCAAATTGGCGCGCATCGCCCTGCCGGAGGAGCGGGTCGCGCCCATGGCCGCCGAGTTGAACGGCATCATGGCCTGGATCGAGCAGCTCAACGAAGTGAACATCGACGGCGTCGAGCCGATGACCAGCGCGGTCGAAGGGCTTTCCTTGCCGATGCGCGAGGACGTCGTCACCGATGGCGACGATCCCGAGCGGGTGCTGAAGAACGCGCCCAAGGCCGAGGACGGTTTCTACGTAGTGCCCAAGGTGGTGGAGTGAGCGCCAGCATCGCCATCGAAACGCCGTTGCAGGACGACGTGCGCGAACTGGTCGCCGCCTTGAACGCATGGACGCTCGGCGAGACGCCGCGCGAGTTCTGTCACCACATGACGGTCGAGCAGATGGCGCAGGCCGACACCACGCTGTTCGTGGCGCGCCAAGACGGCCGCGCCATCGGCATCGGCGCGCTGCGCCGTCACGCCGATGGCGTTGGCGAAGTGAAGCGCATGTACACACGCCCCGAAGCGCGCGGGCTCGGCGTCGGCAAATCCATTGTCGGCGAAATCGTGAAGCTCGCCCGCGCCGAAGGCTATCGCCGGCTTGTGCTCGAAACCGGCTCAGTACCCGGCTTCAGCGCCGCCTGGCGCGTCTATGAAGGCCACGGCTTCCGGCGTTGCGGCGCCGTGCTCGACTACACCGACAGCCCGCACAATATTTTCTATGAGAAGACCCTATGAGTTCGGGCGCACCTGATTCCATAGCGTCATTCCAGGCGAGCGGAGCGAGACCTGGAACCCAGGGGATCGTAGAGCTGTGTTCTTTGTCCCTGGGTCCCGGATCGCGCTTCGCGCGTCCGGGATGACGCTAGATTGCATTGCGAAGAACATGACCGACCTTACTTCACTCACCTTGGCTCAAGCCCTCGACGGCATGGGGAAGAAGCAATTCTCTTCCGCCGAACTCACCGACGCGTTCCTGAAGGCGATCGACCAGGCCAACCCGAAGCTCAACGCCTATGTCGCTGTCACCGCCGACAAGGCGCGCGCCGCGGCGAAGACGTCGGATGCAAGGCGCGCCTCCGGCAAGGCCGGCGCGCTCGAAGGCGCGCCGCTGGGCATCAAGGATCTGTTCTGCACCGAGGGGGTGCGCACGACCGCAGGCTCCAATATCCTTGGCGAATTCGCGCCTCCCTACGAAAGCACGGTCACCGCCAATCTCTGGCGCGACGGCGCGCTCATGCTGGGCAAGCTCAACATGGACGAGTTCGCCATGGGCTCGTCCAACGAGACCTCGCGCTTCGGACCCGTGGTCTCGCCATGGCGGCGCGGCAATTCCGATGCGCCGCTGACGCCCGGCGGCTCTTCGGGCGGCAGCGCCGCAGCCGTCGCCGCCGATCTTTGCCTCGGTGCAACCGCCACCGACACTGGCGGTTCGATCCGCCAGCCCGCCGCGTTCACGGGCACAGTCGGCATGAAACCCACCTACGGCCGCTGCTCGCGCTGGGGCATCGTCGCCTTCGCGTCGTCGCTCGATCAGGCCGGTCCGATCGCCAAGAGCGTCGAGGACGCAGCCATGCTTCTGCAATCGATGGCCGGGCACGATCCGAAGGATTCCACCTCGCTTCCGAATGCACTCCCGGATTTTCGGGCCGCGTGCGGCAAATCCCTCAAAGGCATGACTATCGGCATTCCGAAGGAATATCGGGTCGACGGCATGCCGGATGAGATAGAGAGGCTGTGGGCTCAAGGCATCGCCTGGGCCAAGGACGCCGGCTGCTCGATCAAGGAGATCAGCCTGCCGCACACCAAGTACGCGTTGCCGACCTATTATATCGTCGCGCCGGCGGAAGCATCGTCCAACCTCGCGCGTTATGACGGCATGCGCTACGGCGCGCGTGTCGCCGGGCGCGATCTCAACGCCACTTACGAAGCCACCCGCGCTTCGGGTTTCGGCCGCGAGGTGCAGCGGCGCATCCTCATCGGGGCCTATGTGCTCTCCGCCGGCTATTATGACGCCTATTATCTGCGCGCGCAGAAGGTCCGCGCCCGCCTCAACGAGGACATGATCAAGGCCTTCGCGCAGGTCGATGCGATCCTCACCCCGGCCACGCCGTCTGCCGCCTTCGCGCTTGGCGAGAAGGGCGACGATCCGGTGGCGATGTACCTGAATGACATCTTCACGGTGACCGCCAACCTGACCGGCAATCCGGCGCTGGCGGTGCCCGCGGCAGTCGACGCCAATGGCTTGCCGCTCGGACTGCAGGTCATCGGCAAGGCGCTCGACGAGGAAACTGTATTTTCCGTGAGCGCGGCGCTGGAGAAGGCGGCAGACTTCCGCACCAAGCCAGCGAAATGGTGGGCTTAGAATGCAAGAACTGCTCGAACGCCTCGGACGCGGCGACACCCAGATCATGGCGATGTGCCAGGAGGCCAATCGCCTCTGGATCGATTTCCTCGAGGAATTGCGCGGCGCTGACACCGGCACGCTGTCGGCGCGTCTAGGCTTCTTCGAACCGCAATTCACACGCATCTTCGGCAGCCAGAAGTTCGGACAGAACATGATGCCGTGGACGGGCTTTGCGGCGCTCTACGATACTCACGACGACTGGCGCGCCCATCTCGAACGCGCCAAGCAACTCGCCGAAGCGTTCTCGCGCAGCAATTGCAGCGGCGAAGTGAAGTCGGAGGCGCGCAGCTGCGTGATTTCCTACGAACTCGAACGCTACGTGCAGGCGGCGCCGGCATTGCCGCCGACAATGGACGCGCCGCCGCAGCAACAAAAGAAGAGACGCTGGTAGACTCGATGAGCCGAGTCACTGTCGCCCGCTGCCTTGCGATTGTTGCGGCCGTTGCCGCGATTAGATTGGCCTGGGCTGTGCTAGGCTACTTCCTCGCTTCGGCCTTTTGGTACGACGGCGGCTTCGACAGCCTCGTGGGCCTGCTGCAGCCGTTCCAAACACTTGTATTTGTAGGTCTCATCGCGGTCGGCTTAGGGCTGCTGCGACAAATTGCTGAGGCAGTTGAAAGGAAGGGGACGCCGAGATGAT
>JAFEDV010000448.1 GCA_018241475.1 Pseudomonadota bacterium
GCTCCTCGATGTCGCGCTCATCGAGCGCCAGCGTCGGCGTGACTGGAATCATCAGACGGGCAGTCTAGCAAATCCGTCCAGGGCGGGCCGGAACGCAAGACAAGCCCGCCCCAGGGCGTTACATGCGCGCAGAACCAGGAGGGACACCATGCGGGCAATTCTTGCGGCCGTTGTGGGGGCGGTGGCTGTGGCGGCCTGCGCCGGCGGCGCTATTCCGACCGCGCAGGTCAGCGCGACCTCGCCCTGGATCACTGCCGCGCTGACCGACTCGCGCCGGCCCGACGCCGACAAAGCGCGGGACGATCTTCGCCACCCCGCCGCCATTCTCGCCTTCGCAGAAGTGCGTCCGGGTCAGCGCATCGCCGACGTCGGGCCGGGCGGCGGCTACTACACGCGCCTGTTCGCGGTCGCCGTCGGCGAGCAGGGTCATGTCTATGGCGTCGATCGCCCTAACAGCGCGCCCGACCGCCCACGTGCGATTCTCGCGGTCGCGCCTCAATATCCGAACGTGAGTGTCATCCAGGAAGGCTATCAAAGCTGGCATACGCCCGAGCCGCTCGACGCCATCTTCATTTCGCAAATCTATCACGACTTCCACCTGCCGCAGCTCAATCTCGATGTGCCTGCGATCAACCGCATGTTGTTCGAGCGCCTGAAGCCTGGCGGCGAACTGGTGATCATCGATCATTCCGCCGTCGCCGGCTTCGATCCCGCACGCACGGACGAGCTGCATCGCATCGATCAGACTCTGGTGCGCCGGGAAGTCGAGGCGGCGGGCTTCGTGTACGAGGCGGAAAGTCAGGTGCTGCGCAATCCGGCGGACAGGCGCACAGAGCGCGTGTTCGACGCCGACATCCGCGGCCACACCGATCAATTCGCGATGCGCTTCCGGAAACCGCGCTAGGCGTCAGCGATCGGGCGCCAGACGCTGCTTACATTGCGCGCTGACACCTGATACCTGACACCGGCGCCTGTCATGCTCCTCCTTCCTCACAACCCCAACGCCTTTACGCGTTCGCCGCTCGACCGTGCTGGGCACCGTCGCCGCGACGCCGAGTGGTTGGCTGACGCGCGGAAAGCGGACGCCACGCGTGTCATTCCGTTCTTCGAGAGGCGTCCGTTCGTGACCGAGGAGGACGGCCGCGCCGCCCCTGGCTGGCTTGGCGCTCACGCGCTCGCGCGCATAACCGCGCCGGACGACCTGTTGCTGTTTCTGGGACTCGACGCCGAAGGCGCGGCGCATTTCGCCGTCGAGATCAGCGAAGCATCGCTCCTTGCCGACATCGGCCGCTTCGACGATCTGCGCGCGCTTGGCCCACGCCTCTCGCACGGCGATCTCGCCATTCTTGGCTGCGCCAAATCCATATTCGAATGGCACGCAAGACATCGCTTCTGCGCCAATTGCGGCCAACGAAGCTGCATTGCCGAAGCCGGTTGGAAACGTGAATGCCCGGCTTGCAAGGCCGAACATTTTCCGCGCGTCGATCCCGTGGTGATCATGGTCCCCACGCTTGGCGAACGCTGCCTGCTTGGCCGCCAGAAGGTCTGGCCGCGCGGCATGCATTCCGCGCTCGCGGGATACGTCGAGCCAGGCGAAACCGTCGAAGAGGCAGTCGCCCGCGAGACCTTGGAGGAGGCGGGTCTGCGCGTGCGGGAGGTGCGCGTGCACTCAACGCAACCCTGGCCGTTCCCGCATTCGCTGATGATCGGGGCGCTCGCCGACGTCGAAAACGATGACATTACCATCGACGGCAACGAACTCGAAAGCGCGCGCTGGTTCACGCGCGATGAGGCTTGTCAGCTGGTTGCCGGCAACCACCCCGATTGCTTTGCACCGCCCGCCTTCGCAATTGCACACCAGATCCTGAAAAGCTGGACGCAAGGCTAGCAGTCGACGCAATCCTCGCGCTGAGCGCACTCGATCTGCAGCGTCACGTGCCCGATGCCAAAGCGATGCGAAATGCCGTCGGCCAGCGTCGCCAGGAAGACGTCGTCGCCGCCTTCCGGGCGCACCAGGTGCGCGGTGAGCGCCGGCTTGGTCGCGCCCATCGCCCAGACATGCAGATCGTGCACGGCGGTGACCCCGGGTTGCTCCGCCAAGTAGCGCCGCACAGCCGTGACATCGATGTGCGCGGGCGCTGCATCCATGGCGAGGTCGAGGGACTCCTTCAGCAAATCCCATGTCGTCCACAAGATGACCAGCACGACCGCGATCGACACAACCGGGTCGACCCAGCGCCATCCGGTCAGCCAGATCGTCGCGCCGGCGACAATCACCGCCGCCGAAATACCCGCATCGCTCATCATGTGCAGAAACGCCCCGCGCACGTTTACGTCTTCCTTGCGCCCCGCCACGAACAGCATCGCTGTCGCGCCGTTGACAACCACCCCCATCGCCGCCGTCACCATCACGAAGAGCGGCTGTGTCGCTTCCGGATGCAAAAGGCGAAGGACCGCCTCCCATAAGATCCCTCCGCTCACCGCCACCAGCGCCAGCGCGTTGGCCAGCGCCGCGAGAACGGTCGCCTTCGAATAGCCATAGGTGCGCTGCTCGCTTGCCCCCTGCTGCGCCAGCCATGCCGCGCCGCTGGCCAAGGCCAGGCCCAGCACGTCGGAAAGATTGTGCGCGGCGTCGGAGAAGAGGGCGGTCGAGTTCGCGTAGACGCCCGCCGCCGCTTCAACGATCACGAAACTCAAATTCAAAGCAATAGCGACGGTATAACGTTTGTCACCGCGTTCGCCGTGGAACTGGCCGCTCTCGCGCCCATCGAGGTGTTCATGATCGTGCGGCTGCGCGTGCGCGTGCATCGATCCCACATGGGCGAAAATCGCGCGCCGGGCAAGGCGCGGGTGATCTCGCGCTTCAGGTGGTCCGCGTCTAAAGCGGCATGAAGATTACGCGGCCGTGTGCGCGATCGGCGATCTGGCGCGCGACGCGGCAATCGCTTTCCGCCGGCTGGGCCCCAGCGGCGACGCCTTCAAGCCACGCACGGCACCAACCGCGCCGCGGCAGGGCGGCGACAGGCACGCTGGTGAAATCGTTGCGGCCGTCATACCGCGCCCGTTCATGATCGTGATCGATGACCCGCCCGCCCCAGGTCCGCGCCAGCCACTGCGCGTGTTCGCAATCCATTTGCGCGGGCTGGCGCGCAACCGGCAGCGCATCGTACCAGAGCCGGCACTGGCCGCGCTCGGGCAGCGCCTCAGCAGGCACGCCGACGATCATGCTGATTTCGGGGCGTTGCACCGGCGCTTCGCTTAACGCTTGCGCAACATCTGTGGAACCGGCCCCCGCCGCCGTCACCACAGTCGCCATCGCCAAACATGCGATCAGGCTGGTGAGACGAAACGGTTTCATGGCTCCTGCTCTCTGGCGACCCCGAAGTCACCTGTACCGGAGATGAATGTAGGAAGCCTTGCGGATGCGCGTTGTGACGCAAGGCACGCATCTCACGCGCATGTGAGCGCCGGTGAAGCGCAGGGGTGCTCGCGATGAAGATCCGCTGCCGCGGCAGCGATGACGTTTGCCAAAGTGTTGAGCCGGCGCATCTCGCCGATCGTTGCCTTCGCGAACGTCCCCGCGACCATCAGCGGTTACGACGGCGCAAACTGGCTGCCAAACAGTAGCAGCGCGGAGAATGATCTCCGCGCCGCTGAAGTCCAACCCAGTCCGATCAGCCTGCTACTGGCAGGCCAAGCACTCCTCATAGTCCGTGCGCTGCGCCGGCGCCGCGACCTGCTCGCCCGCCTCGGCCTTGCCTTCGTCGCCGGCGAAGCCCGCGCGCTGCACGCTCTTGGAGCGGCAATAATAGAGGCTCTTCACGCCGCGCTCCCAGGCCATCCAGTGGAGCATGTGCAGGTCCCACTTATCGACATCGCCTGGGATGAAGATGTTGAGCGACTGCGCTTGACAGATGAGCGGCGTGCGATCGGCGGCAAGTTCGATGATCCAGCGCTGATCGATTTCGAAGGCGGTCTTGAACACCGCTTTCTCGTCGTCGCTGAGGAACTCAAGGTGCTGCACCGAGCCTTCCTTCTTCAGGATCGACGACCACACCGTCTCGGTGTTCACGCCCTTCTCGTCGAGGAGCTTCTCGAGATAGGGATTCTTCACTGCGAATGAGCCCGAGAGCGTCTTGTGCGTGTAGATGTTGGCCGGGATTGGTTCGATGCCAGCGGACGTGCCCCCGCAGATGATCGAGATCGAGGCGGTCGGCGCGATCGCCAGCTTGTGCGAAAAACGCGCCATCACATTGTTCTCGGCCGCATCCGGGCAGGGGCCGCGCTCCTGCGCTAGTTTCACGCTCGCCGCATCGGCGCCGCGGCGGATGTGGCGGAAGATCTTGTTGTTCCAAACCTTCGCCATCGCCGATTCCATGGAGACGTTCTGCTTCTGCAGGAAGGAATGGAAGCCCATGAGTCCCAGGCCGACCGAACGCTCGCGCATCGCCGCATAGATTGCGCGCTCCATTTCCGGCGGCGCGCGCTCGATGAAGTCCTGCAGCACGTTGTCGAGGAAGCGGAACACGTCCTCCAGGAATTGCGGTTCCTTTTCCCATTCAAGGAAGGTTTCGGCGTTGAGAGAGGAGAGGCAGCACACTGCAGTGCGCTCGCGGCCGTTATGATCGAGGCCGGTGTGCAGCATGATTTCGCTGCACAAATTCGATTGCCGCACCTTGAGGCCGAGCTTCTTCTGGTGGCTCGGCATCTGCTTGTTCACGGTGTCTGAGAAGATGATATAAGGCTCGCCGGTCTGCAGCCGGAGCTCCAGGATCTTCTGCCAGAGCTTGCGTGCGGAGACATGCTTCAGCGGCTCTTGATTCTTCGGCGAGCGCAGCGCGAACGGCAGGTCGTCGCGCACCGCGATCATGAATTCATCGGTGAGGTTGAGGCCGTGATGGAGGTTGAGGCTCTTTCTGTTGAAGTCGCCCGCCGGTTTGCGGATCTCGAGGAATTCCTCGATCTCCGGGTGATGGATGTCTAGATAGACCGCCGCCGACCCACGGCGCAGCGAACCTTGGCTGATCGCAAGCGTCAGCGAATCCATCACGCGGATGAAGGGGATGATGCCGCTGGTCTGCCCGTTTTGGCCGACCTTTTCGCCAATGGAACGGACGCCGCCCCAATAGGTGCCGATGCCGCCGCCATTGGAGGCAAGCCACACGTTTTCGTTCCAGGTGTCCATGATGCCGTCGAGCGAATCGCCCACCGCATTCAGAAAGCACGAGATCGGCAACCCGCGCTCGGCGCCGCCGTTCGACAACACCGGCGTCGCCGGCATGAACCAGAGTTTGGAAATGTAGTCGTAGATGCGCTGCGCGTGATCGATATCGTCGGCGTAAGCGGTGGCGACGCGCGCGAACATGTCCTGGAAGCTCTCGCCGGGCAGCAGGTAGCGATCGACGAGCGTTGTCTTACCGAAATCAGTGAGCAGCGCGTCGCGGCTCGGATCCGTAACGACCTTCTCGACGACCTTGAGCGGACGCAGTGGCTTGGGCTTGCCGCGATGGACTTCACCCATGCGGTGAACTCCTGCCTTTTCCGCTCTTGCCTGCATCGCGAACGCCCCCGTATGCAATCTTTGTTAACTCGACTCGGTGCTGGGCCAAAACACGATAGCTTGTGTTAGTGGCCCACCATCTACCGCTATATATAGTGATGACACCCCTTAATTCAGGGTCAATGGCGAAGGCGCTCCGAGGCGATTTTTTGAGTATAGAATCTGTGAAAATTGGTCCGAGGCCGGTGAATCGCGGGTAACCATAAGCGGCGTCCGACAATACGCCCCGAGCCCCCGATCTCCAGGCTTGCGCGGCGGCGAATTCCGGCGTTTTTCAGGCACATGAACGAAGCGAAAGGGCGCACGCAGGCGGCTTTGGCGGCGCTGATCGGGGCTTCGTTCCTCGGCCTATCCCCCATAGCCATCAGGGTCTCAGAGGTGGGCGCCCAGCCAACCAACTTCTGGAGATTCGCGTTCGCGCTGCCGATTCTCGGTCTCTGGGCGATCCTGAGTCGCCCGAAGCCCAGCCTCGGCAACATCGGGTGGCTTCTGTTGGCGGGGGTTCTGTTCGGGATTGAGGTGTCGCTGTGGGGCGCCGCAGTGACCCTGACCACAGTCACTAACGCCACGCTGCTGGCGAACCTGACGCCGATCTTCGCAGCCGTGTTCGGCTGGCTGCTGCTGCGGGAACGGCTGAGCGCGTCCATTCTCGCCGGCATCGGCGCGGCGCTGACTGGTGCGGCGATCCTCGCGCTCGCGCGTGCACAAGGCGCGGTGCACCGCGGAGAGCATGGGCTGCTGGGCGATGCGTTGGGCTTCAGCGCCGCCATCGGCTATGCCGGCTATCTGCTGATCGTGCGCGCGGTCGGCGCCAGGGTCGGCGTCGGCGGCGTGATGTTCTGGGCGACGCTCAGCGCCATGATAGTGTCGCTCTCCGCCAGCCTTGTCCTGCGCGAGCCATTGTTGGCGCACACGCTCCCGGGCTGGGCGATGCTCGTGGCGCTTGGCGTCGTCGTGCAAGTTGGCGGCCAGGGGTTCATCGCCTTCGGTGTCGGCCGCCTGCCGATCGCGATATCCACGGTGCTGCTTTGGATGCAGCCGCTGGTCGCCGCCGCGCTCTCGTGGGTCATGTTCGACGAAGCGCTTTCGCCGCTCGCGCTCGGCGGCGCGGCGCTCATTCTTGCGGGGATTTAC
>JAFEDV010000449.1 GCA_018241475.1 Pseudomonadota bacterium
TCGCCCGCGTTGCGCGCATTGTCGCCTCGGAGGTGAAACCAGGATGCGGTCTGGCGGTGGTCGTTTCCGCCATGGCGGGAGAAACCGACAGGCTGGTCGGCCTTGCGCGCGCCGCCGGCGGGCAAGCCGGCAATGGCGGCGTGACCGGCGCCGGCTTCGATGACGAGTACGATGTCGTCGTTTCCGCCGGCGAGCAGGTGACGACCGGATTGCTCGCGCTCGCGTTGCGACGGTTGGGTCTCAAGGCGCGCTCCTGGCAGAACTGGCAAATCCCGTTCCGTACCGACGACGCGCACGCGAAGGCGCGCGTCGCCGATTTCGACACCGCCGAGCTCGGGCGATCGATAGACGCTGGCGTCATCGCGATCGTGCCCGGGTTTCAGGGCGTCACCATCGGCAACCGCATCACGACGCTCGGTCGCGGCGGTTCCGACACCTCCGCCGTCGCACTCGCCGCTGCGCTCAAGGCTGGACGTTGCGACATCTACACGGACGTCGACGGGGTCTACACCACCGATCCGCGTGTCGTCAGCCGCGCGCGGCGTCTCGACAGGATCTCGTACGAGGAAATGCTGGAGATGGCTTCGCTCGGCGCCAAGGTGTTGCAGACGCGCTCAGTGGAACTTGCTTTCGCGCAGCGGGTGCCGGTGCGTGTGTTGTCAAGCTTTGTCGAACCGGGTGCGCCGAACCCTGGCACCATCGTCTGCGCGGAGGATGAGATCGTGGAAAAGCACATCGTGTCCGGCATCGCCTATTCGCGCGACGAGGCCAAGATCACGCTCCTGGGCGTCGCCAACTCCATCAGCGCTGAGGCGGACATCTTCGGCCGCCTCGCTGAAGCGGGCGTCAATGTCGACATGATCGTGCAGACCGAGGCGCGCCACGAGGGCAGGCGCAATATTGTCTTCACCTGCCCGGATCGCGATGCTCGGCTTGCCGCCGAAACCATCGAGGCGCAGCGCGCCAGAATCGGAGTCGATGAAATCCATGTCCGCCGCGATGTGGCCAAAGTCTCCGTCATAGGCATCGGCATGAAGAGTCACGTCGGCGCGGCGGCCGCCATGTTCAGCGCCCTTGCCCAAAAGAGCATCAACATCGAAGCGATCGCCGCTTCCGAGATCAAAATTTCGGTTTTGATCGATGCGGCGTACACCGAACTTGCCGTGCGGGCGCTCCATACCGCCTATGGGCTCGACGCAGCGTAAGCAGAACGGAGGTTCGAGCGGACCCAATGGTCGGGGCTGCAGACAGTAGCGGTTCGCGGATTCTGCTGCGTAAGTTGCGGGATTTGATGAACGTGGGCGGGTCGGCGCAGGAGCGCCTGGACAAGCTCGTCTCCATGGTCGCTGCGACCATGGTCGCCGACGTATGCTCCATCTACCTAACGCGCGGCGCGTTCCACGAACTTTTCGCCACCGAGGGTCTGAAGCCCGAAGCCGTGCATCGCACGCGCCTCAGAATGAACGAGGGCCTGGTAGGGCTGGTCGCCGAGAGCACCACCCATCTCAATCTGGCGGATGCTCCGCACCATGAGCGCTTCTCGTATCGCCCAGAGACTGGCGAAGATCCCTACAGCTCCTTCCTCGGCGTGCCGATCGTGCGCTCGGAACGCACCTTCGGCGTGCTCGTCGTGCAGAACCGCGTGCAGCGCCTTTACACCGACGATGAAGTCGAGGCGCTGCAGACCGTCGCCATGGTGCTGGCCGAGATGGTCGCTTCGGGCGCCTTCGGAGACCTGTCGGGCCTCGCCGAAGTGGAGGCGCGGGCAAGCAAGCCGGAATTGCTGATTGGCCGCGCCTTCTCCGACGGCGTTGTCATTGGGACAGCCGTGTTGCATGAGCCGCACGCGCCGCTCGGCCGGGTCATCGCCGACGATCCCATCAAGGAGGAACTGCGGCTCGATGCAGCGCTCGCGCAGGTGCGCGGCGCGCTGAAGGAAATGCTGGACGGCGACCCCGGCCGTATATCCGGCGTCTCGCGCGACGTGCTCGAGACGTTCCTGATGCTGGCAAGCGATCCGAGTTGGGAGGGGAAGCTGAAGCAGGGCGTGCGCGCGGGCCTGTCGGCCGACGCGGCCGTCGAGCGCTCACGCGGCGAACACCGCGCCAAGTTCAACGCCTCACGCGATCCCTATCTTCGTGAGCGCCTGCACGACCTTGAAGACTTGGACAACCGCCTGCTGCGGGCGCTGGCCGGCGTCGACAGCACGCGCCCAGTCGCGCTGCCGCGCGACGCCGTCTTGGTCGCACGCGAACTCGGACCGGCGGAGTTGCTGGATTATGGCGCAGACCGCTTGAAGGGCGTCGTGCTCGAGGAGGGCGGCGCCACCGCGCACGCCGCCATCGTCGCCCGCGCGCTGGGCGTGCCGATGGTCGGCGATGTGCATGGCCTGCTGTCGCGCGTCGAAGGCGGCGATGCGCTGGTGCTCGACGGCGAGCGCGGCGAGGTGCGCTTGCGTCCCGAACCGCAAGTGCTCTCCGCATACAAGCAACGCATCGCGCTTCGTTCCGAACGCGCCGCGGCGTTCGCGCGCCTGCGAAACAAGCCAGCGATCACCAAGGACGGCGAACGCGTCTCGCTGCTGCTCAATGCCGGCCTCGCGCTCGATGTCCACCATCTGGAGGAGGCGGGCGCCGAGGGCATCGGGCTCTTCCGCACCGAGTTTCAATTCATGGTCTCCGAGACGCTGCCCCGTCTCAATGCGCAGACCGCCCTCTACCGCGACGTGCTCGAAGCCGCCCATGATCGGCCCGTCACCTTCCGCACCCTCGATCTCGGCGGCGACAAGATGCTGCCGTACATGGCCGCCGAGCGCGAAGAGAACCCGGCGCTCGGCTGGCGCGCCGTCCGCATCGGCCTCGATCGGCCGGCGCTACTGCGCTATCAGCTGCGCGCCCTCATCAGCGCCGCCGCCGGCCGATCGCTGCGCGTCATGTTTCCGCTGGTCACCACCGTGGCCGAGTTCGACGCCGCTCGCGCGCTCGTTGATCGTGAGCTGCATTGGAGCGCCGAACACGGCCGCAAGCCGCCCTCGCGCATCGAAGTGGGCGTCATGGTCGAGGCGCCGGCGCTCGCCTGGTGCATTCCCGACTTGTGCGGAAAGGCCGACTTCCTCTCGATCGGCACCAACGACCTCATGCAGTACTTTTTCGCCGCTGACCGCAGCAATGCGCGCGTCGCCGACCGCTACGACATCTTGAGCGCCCCGGCGCTCCGCTTTCTCAGGCGCATCCGCGACGATGCGGCCGACGCCAACATCCAGGTTTCGATCTGCGGCGAGGCGGCGGGGCGGCCGCTGGAGGCGATCGCCTTCGTGGCGCTCGGCTTCCGCCGGCTTTCGATGCCGGCTTCGGGAATTGGCCCCGTCAAGCGGGCTATCCTCTCGCTGGACGCGGCCGCCGCGGCCGAAGCGCTGGAGCAGATGCTGCGTGCAGACGGCGCCTCGGTGCGCAGCGAACTCACAGAATTCGCCAGCGAAATGAATTTGCCGCTGTGATCGTGCGCGCGCGCTCGTTGAGACGCGCTCGATTCGAGATTAAGCTTATTTGGTGGCTCAAAATTTGCCTTTTGCGGGCTAGGGTCAGCCAAGGAGCGATCTCCGGTAAGAATGCTGGAATCCGTACCCACTGATCCGGGGGCGCCGGAAAGCGCCGCTCAGCGTGCTCAGCGCCAGCCCCGCGCGCTTGTCGCTGCGCCCGAACTGGATCCGACGTGGCGCGCCGGCCGCAAGCTCACGGAAGCGCGCCAGCAGCTCGGCCTCAGCATCGCAGAAGTTGCAGACCGCATCCGAGTTCGACGCGAATACCTTGAAGCGCTCGAGGAAATGAACATCAAGGTGCTGCCGGGCAAAGCGTATGCGCTCGCGTTCCTGCGCTCCTATGCCCGCACGCTCGGTCTGGATGAAAAGGCCATCGTCGACCAGTTCCAAGAAGAGTCCGCGCTGACCCGCGAGGACGCCACCAAGCCGATCCGCAGCCCGAAATCGCGTCCACACCCCGAGCGCCCATGGCTGGTCGCCGCCGTGGTCCTGCTCGTGGCGGGCGGTCTCGTCGGCTGGCGCGCGTTTCAGCACGAGGAGGAGCGCCCAGCGCGCGTGGAGCAGCAGGTCGCCGCGGTCGCGCCCCAGCCGCCTGCGCAAGCTGCCTCGGATACGGTCGCCGCACCCAGCCGAGTCGTCGAAGTCCGGGCGCTGAGCGCCGGCTGGCTTGAAGCCCGCGGCCCGGATGGAACCGTGTTCCTGTCACGCACCCTGAGCGCAGGCGACGTTTACCGTCCCGATCCGAGCCCCGGCTGGACGCTGCACGCCCGCGATGGCGGGGCGTTCGAGGTGTTCATCAACGGCCAGTCGGCCGGTCTCCTTGGCATCCCCGGCTCGCCGGTGCTTGGCCGCAAGATCGACGACATCCAGCCGGCCGTTCAGGCCCAGAGCGCCGCGCCCCGCAGCTGAGGCGCGCCCTGGGGCTGTTAGCGTTGCGCCCCCCGCGCTATCTCCGGACTTGAAAGGCAGACCTCTTATGGACGGCGCAGCCGGCGATCTTCACCACATCCGTCCCTGGCGGCGGATCGAGCGGCGCAAGTCGCGCAAGATTCGCGTCGGCGGCGTCGAGGTCGGCGGCGACGCGCCGATTACCATACAGTCCATGACCAATACGCCGACGCCGGACGCGAAGGCGACCATCGATCAAATCCGCAGCCTCGAGCAAGCGGGCGCCGACATAATCCGCGTTTCCTGCCCTGACGAAGATTCAACGGCTGCACTCGGCGAGATCGTGCGCGCCGCCAAGACGCCGATCGTCGCCGACATCCACTTCCACTACAAGCGCGCCATTGAAGCGGCGATCGCCGGAGCGGCCTGTTTGCGCATCAATCCGGGCAACATCGGCAACGCACAGCGCGTGAAAGAAGTGGTGCAAGCCGCAAAGGATCACGGCTGCGCCATGCGCATCGGAGTCAACGCGGGCTCCCTCGAGCAGCATCTTCTGGAGAAGTACGGCGAACCCTGCCCGCAGGCCATGGTGGAGAGCGCCCTCTATCACGCTGCGCTGCTCGAAGAGCACGACTTCCGCGAATACAAGATCAGCGTGAAGGCGTCCGACGTCTTTCTCACCGCGGCCGCTTATCATGCGCTCGCGGAAGCCACCGACGCGCCGCTGCATCTCGGCGTGACCGAAGCGGGCGCCCTGCGGATGGGCACGATCAAGTCGTCGGTGGCCATGGGCTCGCTGTTGTGGGCCGGCATCGGCGACACCATCCGCGTCTCGCTCGCCGCCGATCCGGTCGAGGAGATCAAGGTCGGCAACGATCTCCTGAAGTCGATGGGTTTGCGGCATCGCGGCGTGACCATCATCGCCTGCCCTTCCTGCGCCCGGCAGGGCTATGACGTGATCAGCACGGTGGACGCGCTCGAAAAGCGGCTCGCACACATCCCTGAACCGATCACGCTTTCCATCATCGGCTGCGTCGTGAACGGACCCGGCGAAGCGCTGATGACCGATTTGGGTTTCACCGGCGGCGGCAAGGGCGCCGGCATGATGTATGTAGGCGGCCGAGCCGATCATAAGGTCGACAACGCCGACATGATCGACCATATCGTGGACCTGGTCGAAGCACGCGCACGCGCGCTGCGGTCCAACCAAGAGGGCTAAAGCGATGCTGCAGCGGCACCTGCAGGACACTTATGAGTACCTGTTCGATCGCGCTCACGACGCCTTGAAGCAGGGCGGTTCGTTTGCGCCGTTCGGCGCCGGCATCCGCAAGACCGGAGAGCAGATTCACGCCAACGTCGATCTGCCGATCGAAACCTCGGCGCCGCCGGACCACATTTCCGGACTGATCACGTTCTTCCGGATGGACGACAAGGAGAATGGCCTGATGGCCGCCGGCCTCGTGTTCGACGGCCGCGCCCGCTCCGACAACGCGCAGGCCATGTGTTTCCATATCGAAGCGGCCAACGGCGATGCGGTGGAAGTGATCGTGCCATATGCGCGCCGAAGCGCCAGTGAGATCGCTTTCGACGACCCGCAGATTTCACCGGTGCAGCCGGAAATTTTCACCGAGACGATGTAAGCAGCCTTCCCATGTCTGATCTTGCGCGTCTGGAGCGACGCCTGCGTCAGGCGGTCGAACGTTACGAGCGTGTGGAAGCACGTCTCGCCTCGGCCACCGATGGCGCCGAAATCGTCAGGCTCGGCCAGGAACACGCCGAACTGAAGCCGCTGGTCGACGCGATTTCCGCGCTCAACACGCAGCGCGCCGAAGTCGCCAGCCTGGAAGCCATGGTCAAGGATTCGGGCGCGGACCGCGAAATGGCCGCGCTGGCGCAAGACGAACTCGACGCCGCGCACGAACGGCTCCCGGCGCTCGAACGCGCCACCATGCTGCTGCTCGCGCCGAAGGACAGGGACGAGAACGCCTCGGCGATCCTCGAAATCCGCGCCGGCACGGGCGGCGAGGAGGCCGCGCTGTTCGCGGGCGATCTTCTGCGCATGTACCAGCGCTACGCAGCGCGGCGCGGATGGCGCTTCGAGCTCGAAGACGTCTCCGAGACCGGCATCGGCGGTGTCAAGGAAGCGGTCGCCAGCGTCACCGGCAATGGCGTCTTCGGGCGCCTGAGGTTCGAGAGCGGCGTACATCGCGTGCAGCGCGTGCCGGAAACCGAGGCGGGGGGCCGTATCCACACCTCCGCCGCCACGGTGGCGGTGTTGCCGCAGCCAAGCGAAGTTGACGTCCAGATCGACGACAAGGACCTGCGGATCGACACCATGCGCGCCTCCGGCGCCGGCGGTCAGCACGTCAACAAGACCGACTCTGCTGTGCGCATCACGCACATCCCATCGGGAATCGTCGTCATCAGTCAGCTCAAGTCGCAGCACCAGAACCGCGCGCAGGCGATGATGATGTTGCGCACCAAGCTCTACGACGCCGAGCGCGAACGCCAGGCTTCGGCGCGCGCCGCCGAGCGCAAGGGCCAGATCGGCTCCGGCGACCGCAGCGAACGCATTCGCACCTACAACTTTCCGCAGGGCCGCGTGACCGATCACCGCATCAATCTGACGGTTTACAATCTCCCCGAGGTCGTCGACGGCGCGCTCGACCCCATCCTCGATGCGCTGGCGGCCGAAGATCAGGCGCGCAGGCTTGCTGCGCTGGAGGAGGAGGCGTGAAACCCCTCACCGCGAGGGGAGAGGCAAGGGGGTGGGTTGAACCTCCGACCTTTCACGACCTGTCCAATATTGCGCGCCGCCTATCTTCGGGCGTGGCCCACCACACCCCTCGATCCCCTCTCCTCAAGGAGAGGGGAAGGTGAGCGAAACGCTTGTCTCTGTTTGGCAGGCCGCGCGCGATCGGCTGATCGCAGCCGGCGTGGATTCGCCCGTGCTGGATGCGCGTCTCTTGCTGGAAGCGGGAGCGGGCGTGGCGCGTCTCGACATCGTCACCGATCCGCGCCGCCTTCTCAGCGCCGAGCAAGCCGCCGCGGTGCACGCGCTCGTCGATCGCCGCGTCGCGCGCGAGCCGGTCAGCCACATCGTCGGCAAGAAGGCGTTCTGGACCCTCGATCTCAATGTCTCGCGCGCCGTGCTCACGCCCCGTCCGGAAACCGAGTTCCTCGTGGAAGAGGCGCTGAAGGCGTTGGCGCCGACATCGCCTGCGCGCATCCTGGATCTTGGCGTCGGATCGGGCGCGGTGCTGCTCGCGGTGCTGGCGGAGCGCGATCTTGCATCCGGAATTGGACTCGATATCAGCGCCGACGCGCTCGACGTCGCCCGCGGCAATGCCGAAACTCTGAACCTCGGCAACCGCGCCGAGTTTCGGCTCGGCGATTGGAGCACGCTGTTTGCCGAGCAATTCGACCTGGTGGTGTCCAATCCGCCCTACGTCCCAAGCGCCGACATCGACAATCTCGCGCCGGAAGTCTCCAAGCATGAGCCGCGCATCGCTCTCGATGGCGGGCCGGACGGACTTGACGCCTATCGCGCCATCGTGGCGCGGCTTCACGATTGGGTGAAACCCCGCGGCTCCTTCGCCTTTGAAGTGGGCAAAGGCCAAGCCGCGATTGTTGAGGCTTTGGTTACCGCCGCGGGATATGAAGTCCTGGCCGCCAGCGTCGACTTTGCGGGCGTACCTCGCGTGGTGGTTGGCCGCCGCGCCGATTGAAAGACCACATGAAAAACCCCTTGGATTGAGCTCCGAGGGGCACTATTCTCAGGACTGGAATCGAGAGCCATTCGTGGTCCGCGGGGTGGACCGGCCGAGGTTCCGGACGGCGAACGTGAGACGCCGCAGCTCCTCAGCAAGAGGTCAAAACATCGACGGGGCGATAGGCGCCCGCCGCAGGCCCGAAGGCGAAATATCGGGTCACAGCACAATGCCAGACGGGTCAGCACGGCGTCCCGCGCGCCGCGTCCTGCGTCTGATAGCTCGCACGGATCGTGAATGCACAACGGGTATAGCAACATGAAGCGCCAACGCGGCCGCGGTCGCAGACCAGGGGGCGGTGGCGGCGGTCAGCACCACCAGGGCGGCGGCCATCCGAACCGGACGATGGAGAGTTCAGGCCCCGAGGTGAAGGTTCGTGGTCCCGCCTCGCACATCTATGAGCGCTACCTGCAGCTTTCGCGCGACGCCGCCAGCGCTGGCGATCGTGTCCTGAGCGAAAACTACGCGCAACACGCCGATCACTATTTCCGCCTGGTGCGATCGATGCAGCCGGCGATGCCGCCGCCGCAACCACAGAACTTCAACGAGGGCGCCGAATTCGAAAGCGAAGAGAGCGCGCCGGAAACCGCAGAACTCAATGGCGAAGCCGCGGCGGGCGGTGACGAAGGCGGCGAACAGCCGGACGTCGATTTCCCGTCGGGCGAGCAGCAACAGCACTTCAATCGTGAGCGTGGCGAAGGCGATTTCCGCGGCCGCCGTCGCGGCCGGCGCAACCGCTATCGCGGCGATGGCGATCGCGGCGAACGCGGCGAAGGCGAGGTGCGCAGCGAAGGCGGTGAAAGCCGTGAAGATGACGGCGATCGCGGCGAACAGCGCGCCGAACGCCAAGATCGGGGCGAACGCCAAGAACGCCGCGAGCGCCAACCGCGCGAACGCGACGAGCAGTCGGGTCCGGAGGGTTTCTCCAACGGGCCGAAGCCAGCGTTCCTGCGCGATAACTAGCCATTTTTGGACCGCCGGCGCTCTGGACGTCGGCAGTTGCTCTTAGCGCTTAGACGTAGGTGGACGCGGCGGTTCAGCCAGACGTCGCTCCAAGTATGCGCGCGCGTGTTTCTCGACTTCGGCCAAATGATCCTCGCCCGGGTCGCGGCCGCGGAAGAAGTGATCGGCGCCTTCCACCTGCGCTGAATCGACCTTGATGTTCTTCTGGGTGCGGATGCGCGCGATCACGCGCTCCATGTCCGACGGCGTCGTGACGCTGTCGCGCGTGCCGTAGATGATCACGCCCGACGCCGGGCAGGGTGCAAGAAACGACAGATCGTAGTGGTTCGCCGGCGGCGCAACGGCGATGAATCCGTCGATCTCCGGCCTGCGCATCAGCAGCTGCAACCCGATCCAGGCGCCGAAGGAATAGCCGCCGACCCAGCACTGTTCGGCGCTCGGGTTCATGCTCTGCAGATAGTCGAGCGCGCTGGCGGCGTCCGAGAGTTCCCCCATGCCGTTGTCGAACACGCCTTGGCTGCGCCCAATGCCGCGAAAGTTGAAGCGCAGCACGCCGAAGCCCTTGTCGGCGAAGAGTTTGTAGAGTTGCACCGTCACCCGGTCCTGCATGGAGCCGCCCGCACGCGGATGCCCGTGCAGGATAAGCGCGATCGGGCCGCCTTCCTTGGCGGGCTCCTGGTACCGGCCTTCCACGCGCCCAGCCGCGCCTGGAAAAATCACTTCAGGCATTCAATCCGACCCCAGACTTGCAGTGAGGGCGCGTCGATTTGCGCACGCCCAATTCTTGACCAAAACACTCAGGTATCCTAGCTCTGCGGCAGGGGTTTCCTGGGCTGCGCCGGCCTCCGAAGGGGCGGGCTTCTAGCAGGGAATTTGGGGACGGGCGAGGCCGCGGGAAGGGACCAGGCATGCGTTTGACGTCGAAGGGCCGCTACGCGGTCATGGCAATGGCCGATTTGGCGCTTCATGGCGGCGCCGAACGGGCCGTGCCGCTACAGGATGTGGCCCGCCGGCAGGAGATTTCGCTCTCTTATCTCGAACAGCTTTTTGCACGCATGCGCCGGGCCGGTCTGGTTTCGGGCGTGCGCGGACCCGGCGGCGGTTACCGGCTGTCGCGCGATGCGGGCAGCGTCACCGTCGCTGAGATCATCGCTGCTGTGAATGAGCCCATCAAAGCCACGCGCTGCGAGGAAGGCTCGACCAAGAGCTGCATCGGTAAGAGCGGCCGCTGCATCGCCCACGGCCTTTGGCAGGAGATGGGCGACCGCATTCAGAGTTTCCTCACCTCCGTCTCGCTCGCCGACGTGCTGGCGCAGCGCTTCGACGGGTCGAGCGCGCGGGTTGCCGCGGAATAGGAATGATGGCCAAGCCGCTCGTCTATTGCGACTACAACGCCGGCGCGCCGATTCGCGCGGAAGCGTCGGTTGCGATGACGCGCGCGCTCGCCGCGGGCGGCAATCCGTCGTCAGTCCATGCCGCCGGCCGCCGCGCGCGTGCGCTGATCGAAGACGCGCGGGACAAAATTTCGGCGGCGGTCGGTGCGGACGCCGAGAATGCGGTCTTCACCTCCGGGGCCACGGAAGCATTGCACTTGGCGCTGGCGAGCGCCGGCGCCGCCTCGCTCATTGTCTCCGCTGTCGAGCACGATGCGGTGTTCGAGCACGCGACGAAGGCGCTCAAGACCAATCGCATCGCGCCGGTTGATGGCGACGGCGTCATTGATCTCATTGCGCTCACGGCGCTTCTGAGTGAAGCGCCGAAGCCGGCGCTTGTCGCGGCTCAGCTTGCCAACAACGAAACCGGCGTGATCCAGCCCATCGCCAGAATCGCCGCGCATTGCCGCGAGCATGGCGCTTTGCTGCTGGTCGATGCGGCGCAAGCGTTCGGCCGCGTGGACGTGCACATCGCCGATCTCGACGCCAGCTATCTCGTTCTCTCCAGCCACAAGATCGGAGGTCCGCCCGGCGCCGGCGCGCTCCTACTCGCGCCCGGCGCCCCGTTCACGGTCGGCCGTTTCGGCGGCGGTCAAGAACGCGGGCGCCGCCCGGGCACCGAGAACATGGGCGCCGTTGTCGGCTTCGGTGCGGCCGTCGAGTGGATGATGCGCGATATGATCCAAGAGATCGCGCGCATGCGCACGCTGCGCGACCGTTTCGAGGCCGGCTTGCCGCGCGACGCGGTGGTCTTCGGTAAGAACACGGCCCGCCTGCCAAATACCTCCAACTTCGCGCTGCCCGGCATGGCTGCGGAAACCGCCGTCATAGCCATGGATCTTGAAGGCGTGGCGGTTTCTTCCGGCGCCGCCTGCTCGTCCGGTAAAGTGCGCTCCAGTCGCGTTCTGGCGGCGATGGGCGTCGCGCCTGAACTGGCGAAGGGCGCACTGCGCGCCAGCTTCGGCTACGCCTCGCAAGCAGGCGACGTCGAGGCCGCACTCTCCGCACTCAACAAGATAGCGCAACGCCGCGCTCTTGCGGGGGCCGCGTAATGGCCGCCGTCAAGGAAACCGTCGCCGCCGCCAAGGCGCTCGAAGCCGACAAGTACAAGCATGGCTTCGTCACCGACATCGAGCAGGAACTGGCGCCGCCGGGTCTGAGCGAAGACACCGTACGCTATATTTCGGCCAAGAAGAGTGAGCCGCAATGGATGCTTGATTGGCGTCTCGGCGCCTTTCAGCGCTGGCTCACCATGGAGGAGCCCACCTGGGCGCTCGTCCGCTATCCGCCGATCGATTACCAGGCGGCGCGCTATTACGCGGCGCCTAAGTCCGGCGCGAAATACAAGTCGATCGAGGACGTCGATCCGGAAATTCTGGAGACCTACAAGAAGCTCGGAATTCCGCTGAAGGAACAGGAAGTGCTGTTGGGCGTCGAAGGCGCGCCGAAGGTGGCGGTCGACGCGGTGTTCGACAGCGTGAGCGTCCTCACCACCTTCAAGGAGGAATTGGCGAAGGCCGGCGTCATCTTCTGCTCCATGAGCGAGGCGATCCGAGAGCATCCTGAACTGGTCAGGAAATTCCTCGGCTCCGTGGTGCCGACGAGCGACAACTTCTTTGCGACGTTGAACAGCTCCGTGTTTTCCGACGGCTCCTTCGTGTACGTGCCGCCCGGGGTGCGCTGCCCGATGGAACTCTCGACCTATTTCCGCATGAACGCGGAATCGACGGGGCAGTTCGAACGAACGCTCATCATCGCCGACAAGGCCGCCTACGTCTCCTATCTCGAAGGCTGCACCGCGCCGATGCGCGACGAGAACCAGCTGCACGCCGCCGTGGTCGAACTCGTCGCGCTCGATGACGCCGAGATCAAATACTCCACTGTCCAGAATTGGTGGCCAGGCGATTCCGAAGGCAAAGGCGGCATCTACAACTTCGTCACCAAGCGAGGCGATTGCCGCGGCCCGCGCTCCAAGATCAGCTGGACGCAAGTGGAAACCGGCTCCGCCATCACCTGGAAGTATCCAAGCTGCATTCTGCGCGGCGACGACAGCGTCGGCGAATTCTATTCCATTGCCGTCACCAACGGCCGCCAGCAGGCCGACACCGGCACCAAGATGACGCACCTGGGTAAGAACACCCGCTCGCGCATTATCTCCAAGGGCATCAGCGCCGGCAAATCCTCGAACGCGTATCGCGGCCTCGTCTCGGCACACGCGAGAGCGAAAGGCGCCCGCAATTACACTCAGTGCGATTCATTGCTCATCGGGCATGACGCCTCCGCGCATACGGTGCCGTATGTCGAAACCCGCACGCCGGACGCGCAATTCGAGCACGAGGCGACCACCACCAAACTCTCGGACGATCAGCTGTTCTATCTGCGCTCGCGTGGCATTCCCCAAGAGGAAGCGGTGGCGTTGCTGGTGAACGGTTTCGTCCGGGAAGTGCTGCAGAAGTTGCCGATGGAGTTCGCGGTGGAGGCGCAGAAGCTGCTGGAAGTCAGCCTCGAGGGGAGCGTCGGATGATCGAGCAAGACTATTGGTTCGCACGTTCGCGCCGTCCCGGTTCCAACCGCATGGCGCCGATCAACGCCAAGGGCTGGTTCGTCGTTTTGTTCTTTGTGGCGTGCATGATGATCGGCGCTGGCTTGTTTGGCGTCTTGATGTTCGACGGCAAAATCATGGCCGCGGTGGTGAGCTATGCGCTGTTTGCGCTCATCGGCGCTGGAACGTTCATTTGGCTCGCTCAAGCCAAGGGCGATCGCACGCGCACCGTCGACGATTATCGCGCGGCAGCGAAGCCGGAAGACCTCCACGACCAACTTGGGGGCCGGCGGTGATCGAACTGAACAATATCCATGTGCGCGTCGGAGATGCGGAGATTATTAAGGGCGTGACGCTGCATGTGCCTGCGGGCCAAGTGCATGCGCTGATGGGGCCCAACGGCTCCGGCAAGTCGACGCTGGCTTATGCGTTGAGCGGGCGCGACGGCTATGAGGTCACACAAGGCCAAGCGAAGCTCGATGGCGCCGATATCCTGGCGTTGACGCCGGAGGAGCGCGCCGCGAAAGGGCTGTTTCTTTCATTCCAATATCCGGTCGAAATACCGGGGTTGTCGGCGATCGCCTTCTTGAAGGCGGCGCTCAATTCGCAACGCGCCGCCCGCGGCGAAGCGGCGATGCCGGCGCCGGAGCTGCTGAAGCTGTTGCGCGCCAAAGCGGACGCGCTGCGGATTGATCAGGAGATGCTGAAGCGGCCGCTGAATGTCGGCTTTTCGGGTGGCGAGAAGAAGCGCTTCGAGGCGCTGCAAATGGCGGTGCTTGAGCCGCGTTTCGCCATCTTGGATGAAACCGATTCTGGGCTCGACATCGATGCGCTGCGCATTGTCGCCGACAATGTGAATGCGCTGCGCGGGCCGGAACGCTCGATGCTGGTGATCACCCATTATCAGCGCTTGCTCGACTATATCAAACCCGACCGCGTGCATGTGCTGGCGCGCGGCCGCATTGCAACGTCCGGCGGCCCCGAGCTCGCGCTCGAGCTCGAGCGCGAGGGCTACGACAAATATCTGAGGGCGGCGTGATCGCGGCCGAACTCCCCAATCGCCGCATTGAGGCGTGGAAATACAGCGACCTCCGCGCGGCTGTCGGCGACGTACGCCCGGCCATGGCGGGCGAGGGCGATGTCATCGAACGTCTCGCCGAGGGCGCTGGGCGTCGTGAAAGTCGCGTCATCGCAGCGGGCAAGAGCGATCTCTTCGTCGACTACATCGAAGGCGATGGCCTCCTGCCCTCGGCGGAAACGATCGCAGTCGGCCCAGGCAGCACGTATCACCGCATCGTCGTCCAAACCGGCGCCGGCCTTCCGCTGAGCTTTTGCCGCGCGCAGCTCGGCGCCGGCGCGACATTCCGCCAGTTTGTGCTCGCCGAAGGCGCCAAGCTGGCGCGCATTGAAACCCACGTCGCAATCGAAGGCGAGGGTGCAGAGGTCGAGCTGAACGGGCTCTATATGTGTGGCGAGGGCCGTCACGCCGATCTCACCAGCGTCATCGCGCACAAGGTGGGCGGTGGCGCGACGCGGCAGCTGATCAAAGGTGTTTCGCGCAGAGGCGGGCGCGGCGTGTTCCAGGGCAAAATCGTGGTTGAACACGGTGCGCAAAAGACGGACGCGCGCCAATATCATCACGGCATGCTGCTCGAGGATGGCGCTGAGATTTTTGCGAAGCCCGAGTTGATGATCCACGCCGACGATGTGCAGTGCGCGCACGGCAATACTGCGGGCGGGCTGGACGAGACCGCGCTCTTCTACATGCGCTCGCGCGGCGTCCCGGAGCGCCAAGCGCGTGCGCTGCTGATCGAAGCTTTCCTGGGCGAGACGGTTCCCGACTGGGCACCGCCGGACGTGCGCGCGGAGATCGAGGGGCGTATCCGCGCGTGGCTGGGAGGCGCATCATGAGTGAGCGCCGTACCAGCCCCTTGTGGGAGAGGGGATCGCAGAGCACCGCTTTTGACATCGCTCAGAGGCGGGTGCGGGGTATCAGCGCCAATGATCGGGCGCCTGCGCGCGTACCTTTCATCCGTCCGCTCGCTGTCGCGAGCGGACACCTTCTCCCACAAGGGGAGAAGGTCGAATGAACGCGCCCATCAAGCGTCCATTCGATGTCGCCGCCGTCCGCGCGCAATTCCCGATCCTGGGGCGGACGGTGAACGATCGGCCGCTGATCTATCTCGATAATGCGGCGAGCGCGCAAAAGCCGGAAGTGGTGATCGAAGCGATGTCGGGCGCCATGCGCGGCCGATACGCCAATGTGCATCGCGGTCTGCACACGCTCGCCAACGAGACGACGGAAGCTTATGAGGCGGCGCGCACGTCGCTAGCGCGTTTCCTCAATGCGCCCTCGCGCGAGAGCATCATCTTCACCAAGTCCGGCACGCAGGCGATCAACATTGTCGCCGCTGGCCTGGATATCAGACCGGGCGACGAGATCGTGCTCTCGGTGATGGAGCACCATTCCAACATCGTGCCGTGGCATTTCCTGCGCGAACGCAAGGGCGCAGTGCTGAAGTGGCTCGATATCGACGATGACGGCGACATCGATCTCCTGGCGCTGGACGCGTTGATCGGCCCGCGCACCAGGATGGTGGCGCTCACGCACATGTCGAATGTGCTGGCCGCGCGCACGCCGGCCGCGGACGTCGTCCGGATCGCGCATGCCAAAGGGGCGCCGGTTCTGCTCGATGGCTGTCAGGCCGCCGTGCACGGCCGCGTCGACCTCACCGCGCTCGATGTCGATTTCTACGCCTGCACCGGGCACAAGCTCTACGGGCCCACCGGCATTGGCGTGCTTTACGGCAAGCCGGAGCGGCTCGCCATCCTGCCGCCATTCGAAGGCGGCGGCGAGATGATCGACATCGTCGAGCGTGAGCGCGTGACCTACAACGAACCGCCGCATCGCTTCGAAGCTGGCACGCCGCCGATCCTTGAAGCCATTGGCCTCGGCGCGGCGGTCGACTGGCTGGCGGCCATGGATCGCTCAGCCATCGAAGCGCACGAAAACATGCTGCGCGATCGCACCATGGACGCGCTGCGGTCTCTCAATTGGGTGAAGCTCTACGGGCAGGCGCCGGACAAGGGCGCCATTGTCGCGTTCTCGGTCGATGGCGCGCATCCCCACGACGTGGCCCAAATTCTCGACCGCCAGGGCGTTGCGGTGCGCGCCGGTCACCATTGCGCGCAACCGCTGATGCAGCGGCTCGGCGTTACCGCCACCGCGCGCGCCAGCTTCGCGTGCTACAATACCGCCGATGAGGCGGATCAGTTCATCGAGGCCTTGCACAAGGCCCGCAAGCTGCTGAGCTAGGGACCATGGACGGCGTGACTTCCCCTCCGCAATCGGCGCTCTCGCAAGCCGAACTGGATCGCATCACCGACGATCTGGTGGCGCAGTTCAAAACCGTGTTCGACCCGGAAATACCGGTTGATATTTACGAGCTTGGCCTCATCTACAAAGTCGACATCAGTGACGAAGGCCATGTTGACATCGATATGACGCTGACGGCGCCAGGCTGCCCGGTGGCAGGCGAGATGCCGACCTGGGTTGAAACAGCGGCGCGGCGCGTGAAGGGCGTCACCTCGGTGCACGTGAACTTGGTGTTCGATCCGCCCTGGACGCCGGCGCGCATGAGCGACGAGGCCAAACTCGAACTGAACATGTTGTGACCATGACCAGACGCTCGAGACCGAAAATCGTGACCCTGACCGACGCCGCAGCAGCACGCGTGAAGCAGATCATGGCGGAATCGGCGAAGCCCTATCTGCGGGTGGGCGTCAACAATGGCGGCTGCGCGGGTATGGAATACACGCTCGCTTATGCCGATGCGCCGGAGCAGTTCGACGAACTGGTCGAGGACCACGACGTGAAAATCCTGATCAAGGCGGACGCGGTGATGTTCCTGCTGGGCTCGGTGATCGATCACGAGACCAACCGTCTGTCCTCCAAGTTCGTTTTCCGCAACCCGAACCAGACCGACGCCTGCGGCTGCGGCGAGAGCGTCACCATCGTACCGGCAAAACTCGAGGCGTAAAGGCGATGGCCGACGACAGCTTCCACGCTTTCGTGAAGGAGCTGTTTGCAGGCATGGGGCCAGTACAGATCAAGCGCATGTTCGGCGGCGCCGGCGTCTACGCAGATGGGCTGATGTTCGGATTGCTTGCCGAAGGCGCCGTCCACATCAAGGCCAACGACGAGGCGATGAAGGCCGCGTTGCGCGCGGAGGGCTCCGGTCCGTTCGTATGGATTCCGCAGAACGGCCCGCGCAAGGGCGAGCAGGTCGATCTCGGCTATTGGCGTTTGCCGGAAGCAGCACTCGACGATCCGGACGAAGCCGTAAAGTGGGGTCGCAAGGCGCTGGCGCTCGCGAAGGCGAAAGCGGCGGCGAAAAAGCCGAAGGCGCCACGCGCGAAGAGAGCAAAGCGATAGACACCAGAGTCATTCCGGGCGAGCGGAGCGAGACCCGGAACCCAGTGATCGCAGAGCACAGGATGTTGCCCCTGGGTTCCGGCTCTACGGCGCGTGCCGCGCCTCCGGCCGGAATGACTCTGTTCAACTTCCTTTGAACTCCGCCTTCCGCTTTTGCAGGAACGCCGTGACGCCCTCGCGGAAATCCTCGGTGTGGCCGGCGGCGCGCTGCGCCTCGCGCTCGGCTTTCAATTGCTCAGCCCACACCGCATCCTGCGAGGCCCAGCCGAGCTTGCGGATGAGGCCGAGGGTTTTGGTGGGGCCTTCGGCCAGTTCGTGCGCCAGCGCTCTGGCGGTCGCCATCAATTCCGCGTCCGGCACGCAGCGATTGATCAAGCCCCAGTCCAACGCCTTCGCCGCCGGCAGCCTTTCGCCAAGCAGCATCATCTCCATGGCGCGGGCGCGGGTGACCATGCGCGGCAAGTGATAGGTGGCGCTGCCGTCCGGCACCAAACCGATGCGGCGGAAGGCTTGCAGGAAGTAGGCGCTCTCGCCGGCGACGATCAAATCGGCCAGCAGCGCGAATGAACAGCCGATGCCGGCCGCCACCCCGTTCACTGCACTGATCCAGGGGATCGGCAGATCGCGCAGTTGCGTCACCAGCGGATTGAAATGGCTCTCGAGGCGCCCGCCGACGTCGATGCGTCCTTGCTCGTCCACATTGGTGCGGGGCGCATTGAGATTGGCGCCGGAGGAAAAGGCGCGGCCTTCGCCGGTTAGCAGGGCGCTGCGCGCCTCGGCGCCGGCGCGCGCAAAGGCGTTTGTCAGCTCCTCCGACATTTCGACGTCGATCGCGTTCAGCGTCGCTGGATCCGACATCGTGATGATGGCGACATTGCCGTCGCGCTCAATCTTCACCTTCGCCATGCGCTATCTCCGCCTTGCGGCGGACGTTAGCAGAATGCGCGCGCTGTTGGATGGGATTTGCGCATTGACGCTACGCTAGCTAGGCGACGTAAAGCACCGGCGTGGCGTCGGTGGTCACCTGATTGCGGCCGTTGCGTTTGGAGGCATAGAGGCAGGCGTCGGCGCGTTCGACGAGGCCTTGCGTCGTGTCGCCCGGCTGTAGGCGCGAAATGCCGACCGAGACCGTGACCTGGCCCAGGTCTTCGTTGGTTGAGCGCCGCCGCAGGCGCTTGGCCTGGATGGCGGCGCGCATCGTTTCCGCCATTTGCGCCGCCGCTCGCGCCGTCACGCGCGGCATGATTATCGCGAACTCTTCGCCTCCGTAACGCGAGACCAGATAGTCGGGCCGCGCATGCGCCTGCAGGGCGCTCGCAATGAAGCGCAGGATTTGGTCGCCCGTGTGGTGGCCCCAGGTGTCGTTGAAACGCTTGAAGTGGTCGATGTCGCAGAGCACCAGGCACAGGTCGCTGCGTTGGGCGCGCGCTTCGTCGATGCGCATTTTCAAGGTCTCGTCGAACATGCGGCGGTTGGCGAGACCGGTGAGACTGTCGGTAAGCGATTCCATCCTCACGTTTTCGAGACTTGTGCGCAGCGTCTCTACTTCACGGCTGGATCGCCGTAGTTGTTCGTTCAGGGTCTGGTTGTGGTTGGCCATGTCCAGCGTGGCGGCGGCAAGGCTGGAGACGATTTGACGAATTTGCTCGGGGCCCAGTCCGCGATTGAGGTCGGTGGCCGCGGTTTCAAGCTTCTTGCCGTAGGCGTCGTTCTTTTCCTCTGCTTGGCGCAGAAAGCCGAGCACTTCGTTCAGGTCCTTGGCAATCCGCTCACCCGCCAGCAGGATCTGTGCGGAAGCGCCCAGACCGCTGAAGAATCTTTCGTGGAGTTCGGCGTTGAATTCGGGGGTGAACCCTTCACCCGAGCCGATACGGGCGTCGATCGCTTCCCGCAATGCCTGGTGGCGCCCCAATCGATAGGCGAGCCACACTTCATAATTGGCGCTCGAAGGCGGGACGCCATGGAGGCGCATCAAATCGAGCGTCTCCTGCCCCACGGCTGATCCGCCCGGTCCTTGCAGCAGTGAGTCTTGCTCAATCACGCGCTCGCCCAGCCCCAGAATCTGCAATCACATGGACGCTAGCGGCGGGGAGATGGACGAGTGGTAAACAGCCCTTCATGCCGCAGGGAAAAAGAATAATTGCCCTTACGCCGCGTCGGGGCGGTACTATCGTTTCGAGTCCGGTCCGGGAGCGCCCGCCATGAACATGCCAGTCAATCCCTCTATCGAAGAAACCAAAGCCCGGATGCGCATCATCCTGGATGTGCAGAAGCGGGCGCAGACGCAAAAGGGCCCGCCAAGCGCGGCGGTGCGCAAGGAGCGCCTGACGCGGGCGATCGACATGGTGCTCACCCATAAGGATGAGTTGATCGCGGCCATCACCCAGGATTTCGGCGCGCGGTCGCCGGACTTGACGCTGTTTGCGGACATCTCGGCTGCGGTAAGCCCGCTCAAGGGCGCACGTGCGGAGCTGGACCGCTGGATGAAGCCACAGAAACGCAAGGTGACGCCAGCGGCGCTCGGTCTTCTGGGGGCGAAGGCCGAGGTTCGCTATCAGCCCAAGGGCGTGGTGGGGGTGATCTCGCCGTGGAATTTTCCGCTGTCGCTGGCGATGGATGCGATTGCGGGGGCCTTCGCGGCGGGCAATCGCGTGATGCTGAAGCCTTCCGAATTCACGCCGTCGACTTCGGCGCTGATGGCGCAGATCATCGATCTCTATTTCGACGACGACGAACTTGCCGTGATCCTTGGCGGCCCTGAAGTGGGCGCGGCGTTTGCGGGCCTGCCTTTCGACCACCTCATCTTCACCGGGGCAACTTCGGTCGGCCGTCACGTCATGCGCGCAGCCGCCGACAATCTGACGCCGGTGACGCTCGAACTGGGCGGCAAGTCGCCGGTCGTCATCGGCCGCAGCGCCGATCTGGCCAAGACCGCGGCCCGCGTGATGAACGGCAAGACCATGAATGCGGGCCAGGTATGCTTGGCGCCGGACTATGTGCTGGCGCCCAAGGAGAACCTCGACGGCTTCGTCAAGGAGGTGCAATCGGCGACCAAGCGCATGTTCCCGACCATCAAGGACAATCGCGACTACACCTCGATGATCAACCAGCGTCATTACGATCGGGTGCGCGGCCTGATCGACGATGCGCGCACCAAGGGTGCGCAGGTGGTCGAGATCAATCCAGCCGGCGAAGATTTCAGCCAGCAGGAGCATCGCAAGATTCCGCCGACGCTCATTTTGAACGCCACCAACGACATGAACGTTATGCAGGAGGAGATCTTCGGCCCGGTCATGCCGGTGATGACCTACACGTCGTTCGAAGACAGCATCGCCGACGTGAACTCCCGTCCGCGGCCGCTGGCGCTCTATTACTTTGGAGAGGACGAGCACGAGGCCGAGGCGCTGCTCAACCGCACGCATTCCGGCGGCGTCACCATCAATGACGCGATCTTCCATTTCGCCATGGACGACCTGCCATTCGGGGGCGTCGGCCCCTCCGGCATGGGCGCCTATCACGGCCATCGCGGCTTCCTCGAATTTAGCCACGAGAAAGCGATTTATCGGCAGACGGCGAGCGAAATGATCGCGCTGCTGCGGCCGCCATACACCGACAGGTTCCGCAAACAGATCAACGGTCAGCTGAAGCGCTGATTGCGCGGGATCAAGCCGGGGCCCGCAGTGCGCTCCGATGATGCCGGCATGAACACCGAAACTGATCGCCCGGGCGGTGCGGTGCGGAGGGCGCAGCCGCTGCTGATGGCTGCGGCAGTGTATTTCTGCATGGTGTTCTTCGTCGGCGCGCTATTGGGGCCGTTGCGGGTGCTCTGGCTCGAGCCGTTCGCCGGACCCACCCTCGCGGTGCTCGTCGAGGCGCCGCTGCTGATCCTGGCCATGTCGTTCGCCGCCTCCTGGGCGCCCGCGTGGGCGCGGTTCGAGGGCGGCTCGTTGTCCTTCCTGGCCATGGGAATCCTGGCGCTGGTGCTGCAACAGGTCGCCGACCTCGCGGTCGGCTTTGGGCTGCGCGGCATGACCTTCGATTCCCAGATTCGATATTTCGCCACGCCGCCCGGCTGGATCTACGCTCTTTGCCTCGTTGTCTTCGCCCTGATGCCGATGCTTGCCCATTGGCGGCGCAGGGCGCGGGCGCGCCGCGCCCAGCCGGAACCGCCTCGAGGCGGAACGGCGCCTTGACGCCCGCCGGGCCGTGCTATGGCGTGTGCGGTGATGGCCGATCCAACCACCAACCAACTCGAAGTCGCCCTCGCGCACGCCGAACGTCTGCTGGCGCGCGATCCCGCGCTCGCCATCGAACAGGCGGATGCGATCCTGGAAGCGGCGCCGCGGCATCCGAAAGCGGAACTGATCAAGGCGCGGGCGCTGCAATGGCAGGGCAAGCCCGAGGGCGCCGCCGCCATCCAGCGCTTGGCGCGCGAACAGCCGCGCTGGGCGGAAGCGCAATTCGAGCTGGGGCGGCTCCGCGCCGCCTCCGGCGACTTTGACCGCGCCATCGCTGCGTATCGCGATGCGCTCGATCTTCGCGACGACTTTCCCATCGCGTGGGGCGCGCTGGGCGATGCGCTCTATGCGACCGGCGCCTTGATTGAAGCCGACGACGCCTACGCCAACCAGATTCGCACATCCACCAGCGAGCCGCGCCTGATGGCGGCGGCGCAGGCGCTTTGCGCCAACAAGCTCGCGCCCGCGGAGGCGCTGCTGCGCGAGCATCTGAAGGCGCAGCCGACAGATGTCGCGGCGATCCGGATGTTGGCCGAAGTCGGCGCGCGGCTCGGGCGCTATCGCGATTCCGAAAATCTGCTGACGCGCGCGATCGAACTGGCGCCAAGCTTTGCGGCGGCGCGGCACAATCTGGCGCTGGTGCTGTTGCGGCAAGGCAAGATACTGGACTCGCTGCGCCAGATCGAAACGCTGCGCGACGCCGACCCCGACAATGCCCAATACCGCAATCTGCAGGCGGCGGCGTTGGCGCGGCTCGGAGACTTCGACAGCGCGCTGGCGCTCTATGCACAGGTGGTTCGTGAGCAGCCGCGCGAACCGCGCTTGTGGTTGAGTTACGGGCATGCGCTGAAAACGGCGGGCCGCACGGATGAGGCGATCAAGGCCTATCGCGAGGCGGCGAAACTCAATTCGGATTTCGGCGACGCCTATTGGAGCCTGGCCAACTTGAAGACCTTCCGCTTCGCGCCGGCAGAGATCGCGTCAATGCGCGCGGCGCTCACGCGTGAGCTGCGCGAGGACGATCGCTTCCACCTCCATTACGCTCTGGGCAAGGCGCTGGAGGACGCGGGCGACTACGAGCAGTCCTTCGCGCACTACGCCGAAGGCGCCCGGCGCAGGCGCGCTTGCATAGACTACGATCCGGATGACACCAGCGATCAGGTGCGGCGTATCGAGGCGCTGTTCACGGCGGACTTCCTGGCGGCGCGTCGTGGCATGGGCGCGCCGGCGCGCGACCCCATTTTCGTGATCGGGCTGCCACGCTCAGGTTCGACGCTGATCGAACAGATCCTGGCAAGCCATTCGATGATCGAGGGCACGACCGAATTGCCCGAGATCGGAACAATCGCGCGCGAGCTGGGCGAACGCAAGCTGCGCAGCCAGCCGAATAAGTATCCCGAAGCGCTGGCCGAGCTTGACGCCGACCGGCTGCGGGCGCTGGGCGAACGCTATATCGAGCGGACGCGCGTTCAGCGCCGCACGCCGAAGCCGATGTTCATCGACAAGATGCCGAACAATTGGCTGCACGCAGGGCTGATCATGCTGACGCTGCCCAACGCCAAGATCATCGATGCGCGGCGCGACCCGATGGCGACCTGCTTTTCGGCGTTCAAGCAGCACTTCGCCCGAGGCCAGGCGTTCACCTACGACCTGGGCGAGCTCGGCCGCTACTACCGCGATTACGTGGGGTTGATGGCGCACTTCGACGCGGTCGCGCCGGGCAGGATATACCGGGTTCAGTACGAGCGGCTCGTTGCGGATACGGAAGCGGAAGTCCGTCGCGTGCTGGAATATTGCGGTGCACCATTCGAGCCGACTTGCCTCGAATTTTACGCGACGGAACGGGCGGTCCGGACGGCGTCTTCCGAGCAGGTGCGGCGGCCGATCTACCGCGAGGCGCTTGAGCAGTGGCGTCACTACGAGCCCTGGCTCGGGCCGTTGCGGGAAGCGCTGGGACCCGCCGTCACGGAATGATCCTTGTCAGTCGCGCACTGCGGTAATGGCGCAACAGTCAGCCGACCGAACCTCGTGTTAGTTCTAGGACAGAATCTGGACACGGGGGTGTTCCCATGAGCGATCGCAAGGCGAAGTCGAAGGTCTCGGCCGGGACCTGGACGCCGCTGCTTCTGGCCACGACGATGCTGACCGGCGTGGCGGCGCCGGCCCTGGCGCAGAACAATACCAATAACGCCAACGCCAACGCCTCATCGTCCAGCAACGACGAGATCATCGTCACGGCGACGAAGCGCTCGGAAAACATCCAGAACGTGCCGATGAGCATCCAGGCGATCGGTACGGAGCGGCTCGAGCAGCTGAACGTTCAAAGCTTCAACGACTATGCACAATTCCTGCCGAGCCTGACCTACCAATCGCTCGGCCCGGGTTTTGCCCGCACCTTCATGCGCGGCGTCAACAGCGGCGACAACGGCAACCATTCGGGGCCGCTGCCGAGCGTCGGCGTCTATCTCGACGAACAGCCGATCACCACTATCACTGGCGCGCTCGATCTGCATGTCTACGACATTGCCCGGGTTGAATCGCTGGCTGGCCCACAGGGCACGCTCTACGGCGCAAGCTCGCTCGCCGGCACTGTGCGCATCATCACCAACCGGCCCGATCCCAGCAGCTATTCCGCGGCTTTGAGCGTGGAAGGCAACGCGGTCGACAATGGCGGCGCCGGCGGCGTCGTCGAAGGCTACATGAACATTCCGCTCGCTCCCAATGCGGCCATCCGGCTGGTCGGCTGGAAGGAGCATGACGGCGGCTATGTCGACAACGTGCATCGCACTATGACGTATCCGACATGCGCGGCTGGTTTTGTGGGGGCTGTCTTCGTCGGCAATGACGGCACCTGCACAGTCGACAACGCCGGCCGCGTCGAGAACAACTACAACACGACCGACACTTATGGCGCGCGCATGGCGCTGCGCGTCGATCTCAACGATAACTGGACGATTACGCCGCAATTGATGGCGCAAGATCAGCGGACGGCCGGGGTATTCGCGTACGACCCGCGGATCGGCGATTTGCAGGTCGCGCATTTCCTTCCGGAGAGCAATCACGACAACTGGTATCAGGCGTCACTGACGATCAATGGCCGCATCGCCAATCTGGACCTTACCTACGCAGGCGCATTCATGCGCCGCGCCGTCACTTCGCAATCGGACTACACCGACTATTCGTACTTCTATGACTCTGTGGCGGGCTATTACATCTACAACGACAATGGCACGCTCCTTCATAATCCTTCCCAAGGCATCTTAGGGCGCGATCGCTACACAAAGGAGAGCCATGAGCTTCGCATCGCGTCTCCGGAGCAAGATCGCTTCCGCTTCATAGCGGGCCTGTTTTATCAGCGGCAGATTCACAATATCGAGCAGCGCTACGTCATCGACGGCATGTTCGACAATTGGGAAGTGCATGGTTGGCCCGATACGATCTGGCTGACCGAGCAGCAGCGGATCGATCGCGACTGGGCGGCCTACGGGCAGGCCTCGTTTGACATCACACCGCAACTTACGGCAACCGGCGGCATTCGTTTCTTCAAGTCGCACAACACCCTGTTCGGGTTCTTCGGCTACGGATCGGGCTTCAGCGGTCAAACCGGCGAAGCGGCGTGCTTTGGCGGGTCGATCAACACGTCGCCGCCGTTCCCGAACTTCTTGAACTATCATTTCCACGGCGCGCCGTGCGTCGACCTCGATCGCGGCATCGAGGAAAGCGGCAACACCTGGAGCACCAATCTCACCTATCACCTCAACCCGGACATGATGGTGTACGGCACCATATCGACCGGCTTCCGTCCCGGGGGCGTGAACCGGCGCATCTTCCAGCAGGCGCTGTTCAATTCGGACACTTTGACGAACTACGAGTTGGGCCTCAAATCATCGTGGGATCAAAACCGCTTGCGGTTGAACCTCGCGGTCTTCGAGGAGGATTGGCACAACTTCCAATTCTCGTTCCTCGGGGCCAACGGCCTCACCGAGGTTCGCAATGCCGGGGATGCGCGCATTCGCGGCGTCGAGGGCGACCTCACTTGGCGGCCCTTTGAAGGCTTCACGCTTTCGGCGGCGGCGAGCTATCTCTGGCAACTCGAACTCTTGCAGAATTACTGCGCGCTGTTGCCGGACGGCAGCCAGACAACCACCTGTTCCGGGGCCGATTTGCTGGCGCCTGCAGGTTCGCGTCTGCCCGTTACGCCGCATTTGAAGGCCGATCTCACGGCGCGGCAGGAATTCCAGCTTATGAATTGGGATTCCTATTGGCAGATCGCCATGGTGCATCAAGGCAGCGCACCGCAGGATATGCGAACGGTCGAGAGCGCCATCATCGGCGAGCTACCCGCTTATACGTCGTTCGATCTCTCGGCCGGCATTCAGTTTCCGCTATTCGATGTCGACTTCTTCATCCGTAATGTCACCGACGAACGTGGTGAACTCTATCGTTATACGGAATGCCAAGTCGCGAATTGCGGGACGCAACACTTCTACATCGTGCCGATCCAGCCGCGGACGTTCGCAGTGAGGCTGAGCCGGCAGTTCTAACAGGAGCGGGGGCGGCCTCGCCCGCCCCCTGTCTGTGCGGGGCAACTTGCCTGCGTCGGCAAACCGCGGGCGCGACGCCCGCGCTGGGTGGAGGCCCTGGCCGGGTTGGCGTGCGCCGATCCCTGGGAAGCGTGGCGCAAGCAGTCGGGCCAGCCTACATTCGCTGCGATGCGCTATTTCAAGATGAACGGCTGCGGCAATGATTTCGTCATCCTTGACGCGCGCGCGCGGGGTGCGCTGCCCCTGTCGGCAGAGCAAGCGCGCGCGATCGCCGACCGCAAGAGCGGGGTCGGCTGCGACCAGGTCATTGCGCTCGAACGGTCGATGCGCGGCGACGCCTACATGCGCATCTGGAATGCCGACGGCGGCGAAAGCGATGCGTGCGGCAACGCCGCGCGCTGCGTGGCCTGGCTGCTGATGGAGGAAGGCGGCGCCGTCTCGCGGCGCATCGAAACGCCGGCAGGTCTGCTCTATGCGGAGCGCGCGAGCGATCGGGTCATCACGGTTGACATGGGTTCGCCGCTGCTGCGCTGGGAAGAGATCCCGCTGGCGCGCGCCATGCCTACAGACCGCATGGACTATGACGTCAATGGCCTGCCGGCGCCGGGCGCGGTGAACATGGGCAATCCGCACGTTGTGTTCTTCGTCAACGACGTGCGGGCCGTACCGATCGACACGCTTGGGCCGCGCATCGAGCACGATCCGCTTTTTCCTGAGCGGGTGAACGTGGGCTTCGCCGAGGTGCGTTCGCCGCAACAGATCAGACTGAGAGTCTGGGAACGAGGCGCGGGACTGACCAAGGCATGCGGCACCGGCGCGTGTGCGGCGGTGGTGGCCGCGCATCGGCAAGGCCGGACCGGGCGCAAGGTCGAGGTTCTGGTCGACGGCGGATCACTTCAGATTGAGTGGCGCGAGGGCGACGATAGGGTTTTGATGACCGGGCCGGTCGAACTCGAGGGCACGGGGGATTTGGCGGCGGCATGAGAGCAAACGCGCTGATCGGAGCCCTGATGCTGGCGGCGTGCGCGACGGGAACGTCGCTGACGCCACCACAGCGGCTTGCCGGCTGCTGGATCAACCGCGATGCGGGCGCCGCGCGCATGCGCTGGAGCGAGGGGGCCGGCGGCGGACTTGTCGGCGTCAAGACGCTATTCGGGATTGCCGGCGTCAACACGACGGAGCGCTATGCGCTTGCGGCTACGGACGGCGGCTGGCGGCTGTGCCGTGTCGATGCGGGCAGCCGTTGCTGGAACGTCGCGCTGGGCGAAGGCGGTTCGCTGACGGGCGGGCGCGCCTTCATCGACGGCGGCAGCGACTACATGCGCATCGCGGTGATCGGCGACGGACCGGAGCGCGTGATCTTCCAAGGCCGGCGCGAAGCGTGCCGGAATTGATCTTACCGCCTTGAATCGGCATGCTTGCGCGGCGCGCCAAGGGAGATGCGGTGACCCAACCGCTGAACGCGACGTTCTTCACGCTCAAGCATCGCGATCGCGCGGTGTTGCTGCCGGCGACTATTGTGCTTGTCGCCGTCGCCGCGCTCATTGGTGCGGCGTTTGCGGCGATCAACTGGAACGCCCTTAGCCAGCTGCCGCAATGGTTCACCATGAGCGTCGCGGACACGAAGGACCCTGAGCACGCCCTGAGATTGGTCGGCGGCGTGTTCGGGCTGATAGGCAGTGCGTTTCTGCTGATGATCCCGCTCTATTTGGCATTCGCCGCTTATGAGGCGGCGTGCCTGCGCTGGATGATCAGAGGCGAAGCGCCCGGACTGTTCGGCTGGCGTCTCGATCACGACATGTGGCGCGTTTATGGAATCTATTGGTGCTGGTTCGCTGTGCATATGGCGGTGGGCATGGCGATGAGCATGCTGATCGTGCCGATCATGTTTGCAACCATGCCGGGTTTCTTCACGAGCAGCAGCCCGCCCGACATGATGACCATGATGCGTTGGCAGTTGAGCGTGCAGCTGTCGCTGTCATTTCTGCAATATGTGCCGTTGATTTTCATGGGCGTGCGGTTCGGCCCTGCGGCGGCGACGTCGATCGCGCGGCAACGGTTCTCGTTCTTCGAGGCTTGGACGGTGACGCGCGGACGCTTCTGGGAACTGCTTGGATCGTTCGCGCTGTTGTGGCTGATCGCCGGCGTGCTCATTGCGCTGATTCTCGCGCTCACAGCCGGGCCGCTTCTCATGCACATGTGGCCGCTCGTCGCCGATATGTGGCGGAAGCCATCTGAAGCCAGTATGCACGCTTACTTCAACACGATCTTCTCGCCGCAATACCTGCTGCTGTATGGGTTGGGTTATCTCGGGTATTTCGTCGTTCTGCTCGGGCTTGCGCTGATGAGCTTCGGGGTCAATGCGCGCGCGGCGCTGGCAGCGCTCGAGGAGGGCGAGATCGCCGTCTCTCCCGCCTCGTAAGGTTGCTGGCGGAGGCCCGCCGCGTCCAGAATTGATCTTGTCACATTGGGGCGGCATGCTTGCCCCACGCCAGAGGGGATGACATGGCCGAGCCGCTCAGAGCCACCTTCTTTACGTTTCGAAAGCGCGAAAAAGGCGCGCTTCTAGGGGCGAGCATTTCCTTTGGCGTGATGCTCGTCTTGCTCTTGCTCGCATTCGGCGCGGCCGTCTGGGCTGTGATGGGGCAAGATTATTTCAGCTGGGTTCGGCAAATGGCGGAGATGAACGCCAAGACGACGCCGGGGCAGCTGCCACCAAACTTTGGGCGCATCTTTCTCATCTTTCCGATCGAGATGGTGTGGTTGTTCTTTCTGTTCGTCGCGCTCGCCGCGTTCGAGTCGGCCTGCCTGCGCTGGATGATCCGCGGAGAGAGAAGCGGTCCGTTCAATCTGCACTTCGGCGCCGATATGTGGCGCGTCTACGGCACATACTGGATGTGGTTTCTCTATATCCTCGGCACGTACATTGTCTTCGTAATTGTGCTCATCGCCACTGGCGCTATCGGCGCCATCATTGGCGGGCGCGACAATCCAGCGGTGGCGGGGCTGGCTGTGCTTGCGGTGTGCGTCGTCTGGGTGCTGGGCTGGCTTTACCTCACGGTGCGTCTGGCGCCAGCGGCGGCGACGTCGGTAGGGGTCCGAGAATTCGCGCCGCTGAAAGCGTGGACAGTGTCACGCGGGCGATACTGGGCGCTGTTCGGCTCATACCTGCTGGTGACGATCCTCTACCTGGTCGCCATCGTCGTCGTTTGGATCGCGTTTTTTGGCCCTATGTACGTGAATGCGTTCAGCCACATCGACTGGAGTTCGATGGGAAGCGACCCGCAAGGCTTCTCGCGACGGTACAGCGACGCCAATCTCGAACTCATGCGGCAGATGTTCGGTAGTCCTCTCGCGATCGGGCTCTATGTCGGGGGCCAATTGGCCAACCAGGTGGTCGTGATCCTGTTTTCTCTCGTCCTCTACGGCATCAATGCGCGCGCGGTGATTGTTGCGGCCGAAGAAGGCAAGGTGCAGGTCCCAGGCGTCGGCGTGGCGGAGCAGTTTTCGTGATGCGGCGCGCTGGAAGCGCCATCAGCTTGACCTAACCCGCTGCACTCTTCTTGCCGGTTTTGCGCGCGGCTTTGGGAGCGGGCGCGTCCGCGGCTGCCGCCTTGAGCTTTGGCCTTGCGCGGCCAGTACGCTCGGCCTGGCGCTTCATGGCTTGCGCGAGATACTGGCCGGTGTAGCTCGTCTTCACCTTCACGATGTCTTCGGGCGCGCCTTGCGCGACGATTCTGCCGCCGCCATCGCCGCCTTCGGGGCCAAGATCAAGAATCCAGTCTGCGGTCTTGATGACGTCGAGATTGTGCTCGATGACGAGCACGGTGTTGCCGTTGTCCACGAGTTCTTGAAGCACTTCGAGGAGCTTCTTCACATCCTCGAAGTGAAGGCCAGTCGTGGGCTCATCGAGAATATAGAGTGTGCGGCCGGTGGCGCGCTTTGAAAGCTCCCTAGACAGCTTTACTCGTTGGGCTTCTCCGCCGGAGAGCGTCGTCGCCTGCTGACCGATGTGGACGTAGCCGAGTCCGACGCGCTTCAACGTTTCCAGCTTGTCGCGGATAGACGGGACGGCGCTGAACAGGTTGGCGCCTTCTTCCACCGTCATGTCGAGTACATCGGAGATTGACTTGCCCTTGTAGAGCACTTCCAGGGTTTCGCGATTGTAGCGCTTGCCCTTGCAGGTATCGCAGGTGACGTAGACGTCGGGCAGGAAGTGCATCTCGATCTTGATGACCCCGTCGCCCTGGCAAGCTTCGCAGCGGCCTCCCTTGACGTTGAACGAGAAGCGGCCGGGGCCGTAGCCGCGCGCCTTCGCCTCCGGCAGGCCCGCATACCAGTCGCGGATCGGCGTGAAGGCGCCGGTATAGGTGGCGGGGTTGGAACGCGGCGTGCGCCCGATCGGCGACTGATCGATATCGATGATCTTGTCGATGTGTTCGAGACCCTCGATCTTGTCGTGCTCGGCTGGCGCATCGCCGGCGCCGTGCCATTGCCGCGCGACCGCCTTGTAGAGCGTCTCGACGACCAATGTGGACTTGCCGCCCCCGGAAACGCCGGTGACGCAGGTGAACGCGCCAAGCGGAATGTCGGCGTCGATATTCTGCAGATTGTTGCCTCGCGCGCCGCGCACGCCGATGACGCGCTTGTTGTTGATCCAGCGGCGCTTCTCTGGGATGGCGATTTCGCGCGCACCGGTGAGATAGGCGCCGGTGATGGAATCCTTGCTTTTCTCGATTTGCGCCGGCGTGCCTTCGGCGATGACGCGTCCGCCGTGGATGCCGGCGGCCGGCCCCATGTCGATGACATGATCAGCGGTGAGGATAGCTTCCTCGTCGTGTTCGACCACCAGAACTGAATTGCCGAGGTCGCGGAGACGGCGCAGCGTTTCGAGGAGCCGGGTGTTGTCGCGTTGGTGGAGGCCGATGCTGGGCTCGTCCAACACGTAAAGCACGCCGGTCAGGCCGGAGCCGATTTGCGATGCTAGCCGGATGCGCTGGCTTTCGCCGCCGCTCAACGTGCCGCTGGCGCGCCCGAGCGAGAGATAGTCGAGGCCGACATCGACGAGGAAACGCAAGCGGTCGTTGATCTCTTTCAGGATGCGGACGGCGATTTCTTTCTGCTTCGCGTTGAGCTTGGCGTCCAGACCGGCGAACCAGTCGCGCGCGGCGCGGATCGAGAAGCTTGAGGCTTCCGCAATGTCCTTCATCGCGACCTTCACCGCGAGCGCTTCCGGCTTCAGGCGCTTGCCCCCGCAGGTCGGGCATGGCGCTTCGGATTGGTAGCGTTCCAGGTCTTCGCGCACCCAGGTGGAATCGGTTTCCTTCCAGCGTCGCTCCAGGTTCGGCAGCACGCCTTCGAAGTTCTTCGTCGTCTCGTAGCGGCGGACGCCATCGTCGTAGACGAACTTGATCGGATCCTTGGCGCCATTGAGGATGGCGTTACGCAGCTCCTTCGGCAGCTCTTTCCACGGCGCGGTGATCTTGGCTTTGAAGTGCTTGGCGAGCGCCTCGAGGGTTTGCGCATAGAGCGGCGAGGGGCCTTTGGCCCACGGAGCGACGGCGCCGTCTTTCAGCGACTTGTCGTGATCGGGGACGACGAGTTCGGCATCGAACTTGAGCTGTACGCCCAAGCCATCGCAGGTCGGGCAGGCGCCGGCGGGATTGTTGAAGGAGAAGAGCCGCGGCTCGATTTCCGGAATGGTGAAGCCGGAGACGGGGCAGGCGAACTTCTGGCTGAAGATCAGACGGTCCGGCGCGTTGGCTTTGTTTTTCAGCGTGGCTTTGCCGGTGGCGTCTTCGCTCTTGCCGGCGATTTCGGCGAAGGCGATGCCCTCGGCCAGCTTCAAGGCCTGTTCAAGCGAATCCGCGATCCGTGTTTCGATGCCGCCTTTCACCGCGATGCGGTCGATGACGATGTCGATGTCGTGCTTGAACTTCTTGTCGAGCGTCGGCGGGTCCGAGAGTTCATAGAATTCGCCGTCGATCTTGGCGCGCTGGTAACCCTTCTTCAGATACTCCGCCATTTCCTTGCGGTACTCGCCTTTGCGGTCGCGGACGACCGGCGCGAGCAAGTAGAGGCGCGTGCCCTCGGGCAGCGCCATGATGCGGTCGACCATTTCGCTGACCTGCATCGCGGCGATCGGTTCGCCGGTTGCCGGCGAATACGGAATGCCGATGCGCGCCCAGAGCAGGCGCATGTAGTCGTAGATTTCAGTGACGGTGCCGACGGTCGAGCGCGGATTGCGCGAGGTGGTTTTCTGCTCGATCGAGATCGCGGGAGAGAGACCTTCGATGGAATCGACGTCCGGCTTCTGCATCAACTCCAGGAACTGGCGCGCGTAAGCGGAAAGTGATTCCACATAGCGCCGCTGGCCCTCGGCGTAGATGGTGTCGAAGGCCAGCGAAGACTTGCCGCTGCCGCTCAAACCGGTGATCACCACCAACTCGTTGCGCGGAATATCGACATTCACGCCTTTGAGGTTGTGCTCACGGGCGCCGCGGATGCGGATATGGGTCAAGCCGTCCTTCATGCCGCGAGACCGTACGCGATGCAGGTCATGGAAATTCCAGCCGAGACGTGACGGTTGAAGAGTTCGGGCTGTTCGCCGTCGCGTTGGAAGCCGAGGCCGTAGATCACCGGGGTGAAGTGATCCCAATCCGGCGCGGCCTCGGCTGCTGCGGGATGCTGCTTGTAGTTCACGACGGCGGCATGATCGGATCTCAGCACGGCGTCGTCGATGTAGGCCTCGAAGGCTCTTGCAACCGTCTGACCGGATTGGTCGCCGGTGAAGAAAGCGCGCAGATTGTGGACGATGTT
>JAFEDV010000044.1 GCA_018241475.1 Pseudomonadota bacterium
GCCGATGCACGTGCCGGTAATCCTCGGTTTGCCGAAGAGATGGGATCGCATCGTGGCGAGGAACGAGGACGCAGCCAAGCAGCTGAAAAAGCGCACGCTGACCAAGCTCTACAACGAGCGCCCGGCCTGGCTCGCGCATCTGCACCAGCGCTTGGATACAGCGGTGGCGGCCGCCTACGGCTGGCCTGCGAATTTGTCGGGCGAAGAAATTCTGGAGCGGCTGTTTACACTGAACCAAGAGCGCGCCGCAGCGGGACGGTGATTTCAACGCTCCCCGGGCGAGCGCTCGCGCGCGAGGCCCGGGGGCCATGCATCGGCTTGCGTGCGGCCCGTCCATGGACCCCGGATCGGCGCTCGCGTTCCGCGAGCTGGTCCGGGGAGCGTTGTAACGCGATGGCGCCGCCGGCGTTTTGCACAATACCTCCATCCCCGCCCCTCCTCCCTCTAAGAGGAACGGAAGATTGGCCGGATGATTGCCACGTCAACGCTCCCCGGGCGAGCGCTCGCGCGCGCGGCCCGGGGTCCATGCATCGGCTTGCGTGGGGCCTGTCCATGGACCCCGGATCGGCGCTCGCCTTCCGCGAGCCGGTCCGGAGAACGTTGCCGCTTAAGGCGCGCCCGGGCCGCCATGCGGATTGATCATCGAGCCGGAATCCTCCGCCGCCGGTCGCGCCGCCGCCGCGGACGCGGCGCCCTGCGTGAAGATGCCCCGGCCGCGATCCTGGATCCATTTGGCGATGTCTTCCGACAAGACGCCGGCGATGATTCCGATCAGCGACACCGTGAACGGGTTGAGCGCGCTCGAGGTCGACGCCTGCGCCACGTTCTGGGTCAGCGAGATGCCGGCGATGGTGGCGTTGAGCAGCACATAGAGCGCCAGCGCCGCGCACATGCCGAAGATGAGCCGCACCGCGATTTCCGCTATTGTCACCGGCTGCGGCCGATTGAGGTAGGCCGGGAACAGATAGAGCATCGAACCGAGCGCGCCCATCAGCAACACGAGCATGGTCGAAAGCAGCGAGCGATGACCCTGCGCCAGGAACGCGCTCACCCCGAGCGGGCTCAGATTCTGCAGCGCGTAGGCCTCGTTCCGCACGCGCGTGAACTGCTGATAGTCCGGCAGCACCTGCTGCTGCAGCGCAAAGATCTGTCGATCCGATTCCGCCACCTGACCGTCGACCAGACGCTGGCGCGACAGCAGCTGCGTGCGCTCGGCGCTGGTGTCGTCATGCGCCGCTTCCTGCTCGGACATCTGCTGCACTTGCGCGCGCAGCGCCGTGACGCTGCGCTGATCGCCGGGCGACAGGCCTGGACGGGCCGCCAGCGCGTTGATCCGCTGACTCAAGGCTTGCGCGCTCACATCGGCGGCGGCGCTCTGGGCCGACTGCACGTTCGCGCGCGCCTCCACATCGGCGATCGAGCCTACGATCGCGGCGCGTGCATCATTGATGCCGGCTTCCGCCGACTGAGCCTGCGCGTCGAGCGCGGCAATGCGCTGCTGAATCTGCAGTTGCTCGCCGCGCGGGCCGGCCGACTCCTGCTGAAGCTGCTGGATCTGGCGATCCGCATCGGCGAGGCGCTGGAACGAGATCAGGCCATCGGTTGTCGGCGAAATCTGTGCGACGCCGAACTGAAAATCGCGCGCACTGAACACCAGGCCCGCAAGTCCAAGCACCAGGATCATCGCCAGCGCCAGCACCACGCCGACCGAGAACTTGTAAATCGTCATGGCCGCCACCCCTGCTTGGCTCGAACGCGGCGCCTGTCCCCCGGGGCCGCCATCGCCCTGTTCTATCGCAAAAGGCGCTATCCGGCGGAGTCCCGATTTTGAACGGCCGGAGGCCCCGAGCCGCGGCGTCCGACGAACCTTGCCCTCGCCCAGCAGCCCAACCTCCCCGACCCCAGGCTCCGCTGTCACCCGACCCCTGTGCTGTAAATATTTTTTGATTTGTTCAATTTTCTCTTGTCAGCAGTCAGCACTCACGCCAGGATGGGTTCTCGGCGCTCCTCCCCAGCAGCGCGTCCGTCTTTTCGGAGGGTTCAAATGACCGCATTCAAGTCCATCGCCGCCGCCATCTTGAGCGCGGCGTTTGCCGGCGCAGCCTACGCGCAGAGCTCGACCTTCACCGCCAAGGTCGCCGGCGAACCGGCCCAAAGCCGCATCATCGCCCTCAACACGATGTGGAATTGCAGCGGCGACACCTGCATCGCCCACCCCGATCACGCGGTCAGCGTCCGCGCCTGCCGCCAGTTCGCGCATCAAGCTCGCGTGCAAGTCACCGCCTACGGCAACGAGCAGCAGCAGCTCTCCGCTGACGAACTGGCGCGCTGCAATGCCGATCAACCCGTCCAGCAAGCGCGCAACTAGACCTCAGCTGCGCCCGCTGCGTTCGCGCAAGTCGGCGCGCCAAGTCCCTGGCGCGCACGATGTCAGCGTGAGCGCAGCGATGGCGGGATCGTTCACCAACTGAAGGCGCGCCGCTCCGGTCCGCGGATCCAGCAGATTGTGCAGCGTCGGAGCGATGGAGCCGTCCTCGCGACGCGTCAGCTCGAGCACACCGCTCGGGCCCGCGACGGGCGCGCCGCCGGGCAGGCGCGGCAAATCATATACGATGCGCACGCGAAACGGGCCGCGTCCGCGCACCTCGTAGCGCGGATTTTCGAACAGCGTTTCGACCCGTTGATCATAGACGGCCTGAATCGCATCGCCCTGGAAACGAATGCCGACGCCCGCGGCGCACGCCATTTGGCTTGAACTCCACAGCCCCCTCAACTCAGGCGGCGGCGCGCTTCCGCAGGCGGATGCCCCGAAACAAAGCCCAATCAGCGCGGAAATCGTGCGCACGCGCATGATTTCGCGGTAATCCGCGCCGGTTGATGAGGTCTGAACGCGAAACCCTCAGCAGGAGCGGCGGACGAGCCAGCCCAAGCTCGCGCCGTTGTGGTCCGTCGCCTGCGTGATCGTGCGGCAGCGGTCGGCGCGCGGCTGAGCGCCGCCGCGCTGGAATTCCGGATCACCCTCGCCGCCGCGCCGGTCGAGATCGGAGATCGGA
>JAFEDV010000450.1 GCA_018241475.1 Pseudomonadota bacterium
CCAACGGCGCGAGCAGTGTGCGATAGGTGTAGGCGTTGAAGCCTGTCGCATGCGAAAATACGATGTCGGGGTTGGCCTCTTCCAAGCCGAGCGCGATACCGGCCATCGCGCCTTTTCCCATGTCGAACGTCATTCGGCGAACGTTCGCGGCGTCTGGTCTTGTTTCGGATTCCCTCACGCCGGGAGACTGGCCCAGGCGCGGCGGCGCTTGCAAGCGCCCGCTCGCGCTTTGTTGCGGCATGTTACGAAATTCGGCCACAGTGCGAAACAAATTGCCGCGCAGCACTGACACGGGCGCCTGCGTTCCCTAGGTTCCCGGCGCGATGACGCTCTCCGATCTCATTCCGAAACTTCATTACCCGACGCGCCTCGAGAAGTTGGTCGACGGCTGGGTGCATGGCGTCGGCCTCGGCGTCTTCTCGCTCGCGGTGTTGACCGCCTTGGGCCTCGCCATCTGGAAAGGCGGCCTCGGCATGGGCGCGGCCATCGCCATCTACGCGGTCTGCGTCATCACCATGATCGCGGTGTCGATGGCCTACAATCTGATGGAAAACGCCAAGTACAAGTCGCTGCTGCGCCGCTTCGACCACGCCGCTATCTTCCTGATGATTGCCGGCTCCTACACGCCCTTTACCACGCAACGCTTCGATGCGACCTGGGCGTGGACCATGACCACCATCGTCTGGGCGCTCGCCGCTATCGGCATCGCCGGCAAACTCTTCCTGCCCGGAATCGGCAGGAAAGCTTGGATCGTCTTCTATTGCGCGATGGGCTGGCTCGTCGTCGCCGCCATCGGGCCGCTGATCTCAGGCGTGCCGCTGCCCGGCATCATCCTGCTCGCCATCGGCGGCGCGCTCTACACGCTGGGCGTTCCCTTTTATATCTGGGAGCGCCTGCCTTTCCGCCGCGCCATCTGGCACTGCTTCGTGCTGGTTGCCGCCGCTGTTCAATATGCGGCCATCCTCACCGGCGTGGTGTTCGCCTAACGCGCTTGGGTCGCCGGCCTCTGGCCAGCGTAATTGCTGAAGGAAAGCCCACCTCCTCCATCGAGGAGGAGCTGTAAGTCCCCTTCACTTAGGTGGGTGTCGCGCGCGTCATAGTCATAGCTCCACCTCATGCGCCGCTTGCCGATCTTCCTGCTCAGGCTCATGGATAGAAGCCATGAGCTACGCTGTCGGCCCCGGCGACTTGGTTCTGTGTGTCAACGCCGCCCCCAACCATGTCACCGGCGAGCCAGTGCCCCTCGTCGCTGGCGAAACCTATATTGTGGCCGCCGTCATGGAGTTCGCGTGCCCCTGCGGGCGTTCCGACGCGTTACTTGATGTTGGCGTTGATTTTGCCTGGTGTCAGACGCGTTTCCGGCTGCTGCCTAAGCCAAAGTTCACGGCCGAACCTACAGCGCGTCGCGTCTCGGCGCCGAAAGAGAAGGAAACGGTGCGATAAACCGGAACGCGGGTGTGCCGCCCGTTCTTCGCCAAGCACAGGCGCCAGCGTTTGAAGGCAAGGACCGCACCGCTGCCCGGCGCATGCTCTCCCCAAGCACGATGCAGGCAGGTGGGAGAGCGCGCGCCCTGGCGCGGCGCTCCGCCGGGACCAAGCAAAGAGAACACCGCTCGCCGCCCGTGAGTGTGTGTCACCCGTCTCGATCTGCGATGACGCTGCGTATCCGCCATGCTAGCCAAGCCCCCGGAGACCCCGGGCCAATGAGCAGCTGCTTCGACGTCAGAATCGAAAACAAGATCGCCCACATCGTTTTGAACCGCCCCGAGGCGTTCAACTCGATGCCGCGCGCGTTCTGGAACGAACTCCCCGAAATCGTCCATGACATCGACGAGAACGCCAAAGCCCGCGTTATCGTTGTCTCCTCCACCGGCAAGCACTTCACCGCCGGCATGGACCTCTCGGTGTTCACGGATGGCGAAAGCATCACCGCCGGCGGCGGCGATTCCTACTCCCGCGCCGAAGCCTTCCGCCAGTTGCTGCTGACGCTGCAGGACCGCTTCTCCTGCTTCGACAACGCCCGCATGCCGGTGATCGCCGCCATCCAAGGCGGCTGCATCGGCGCCGGCGTCGACATGACCAGCGCTTGCGACATCCGCTATGCCACCGAAGACGCATTCTTCCAAATCGCGGAGATCAATATCGGCATGACCGCCGATGTCGGCACATTCCCGCGCCTCTGCAAACTCATCCCCGAAGGCTGGGTGCGTGAACTCGCTTACGGGGGACGGCGTTTACGCGCGACGAAAGCCAAGGAGATCGGCCTGATCAACGATGTCTTCCCCACCCAAGAAGCGATGTTGGCGCATGTCATGGAGCTCGCCGCCGAAATCGCATCGAAGGCGCCGGTGGCCGTGACCGGCTCCAAACGCATGATCAATCACGCGCGCGATCATTCCATCGCCGATGGCCTCGATTACATCGCCACCTGGCAAGCCGGCATGTTTTCGCCCCCGCACATGGCCGAAGCCTTCGCCGCCAAGGCGCAAAAGCGCGCGCCCGAGTTTCCGGATCTGGCGCCCATCAGGAAGAAGATGTGATTGTCGGTTATCGGGGGTCGGTTGTCGGGGATCGGTTATCGGGGATCGGGGATGCAAAGTCATCGAGAACTCGACGTTTGGAGGACTTCGATGGAATTGGCGCGCGAGGTGTACGGGCTGGCCAGGCAGATGCCGAAGCAAGAAGAATATCGGTTGACGGGGCAAATGATCCGCGCGGCCGTGTCGATCGCTGCAAACATCGCTGAGGGCCACGCTCGCGCTACCCGCAAGGACTACGCGCACTTTGTCAGCATCGCTCGCGGATCAGCCGCCGAACTGGAGACACTTGTTCTGCTAGCGCGTGACGCCGACCTCGCATCCGTCAATGCAACTGCGGGAATTCTTGAAAGAACGGAGCGGGTCGCCAAAATGCTGACCCGCCCCCAGGCGCGCCTAAAACCAGCCCCCGACAACTAACTGCCGTAACCGATAACCGAACCCCGATAACCGATAGCCGATCATGGACATCCGCAAAATCCCGCCCGGCCGCAATCCGCCGCAGGAGGTCAACGCCTTCATCGAGATCCCGCAGGGCGGCCTGCCGGTGAAATATGAACTCAACGAAGAGGCGGGCGCTCTCTTCGTCGACCGATTCCTGCACACCTCGATGATCTACCCTTTCAATTACGGCTTCATCCCCAACACGCTCGCCGAGGACGGCGACCCGCTCGACATTCTGGTGGTGACGCCGATGCCGGTCATTGCTGGCTGTCTCATCCGCGCACGGCCCATCGGGGTGCTGCTGATGAGCGACGAAAAGGGCGTCGACGAGAAGATTTTGGCGGCGCCTGCAGACGCCCTCAATCCCTACTACGCAGACGTCAAAACAATCGACGATCTGCCGCCGCTGATGATCGCCCAGATCAAGCACTTCTTTCAGCACTATAAGGACCTTGAGCCCGGCAAGACCTCCAGCGTCGGCGAATGGGCCAGCCTGGACAAGGCGCATGAGCGCATCATGCTGGCGATCGGGCGGCGCGCGTGACCGATTCCGCCATCGCCGTCCGCCTCGTCAACGCGCTTGAAGCTGCCGCCGACCGCGAAGCTGGCGCCAAGACCGCGCTGGTCTCTGTCACCATCGACATGATCGCGCCGGCCGACGCCGGCCAGATCGTCGCCTCGCTCACGCGCAAGACGCGCACGCTGGTTTTCATGAGCGCCGAATTCGTCAGCGACGCCGGCGCGAAGATCGCAATGGCGTCCAGCGTCCACAAAGTCCCCGGTTGAGAGATTCAAGAATGCACATCGACGGTGGTTGTCACTGCGGAGCGATTAGATTCAGCGCCGACATCAAACCCGACGGGGTCTTGATCTGCCACTGCACCGATTGCCAGATTCTCACGGGCGCCGCTTATCGGATCATCGTCGGCGCGCCGGCGGCGACGTTCAAGCTGACGGGAAAGCTTTCCATCTACACCAAGACGACCGCCGACAGCGGCGCGCGGCGGCGGCAGGCGTTTTGTCCGGCGTGCGGCACGCCGATCTATTCCAGCGAGGACTCGGACACGCCTGCGGTCTATGGCCTGCGCGTTGGCGCCATTCGTCAGCGCGCCGAGCTTGCGCCGAAGCGCCAGATTTGGCGTCGCTCCGCGCTGGCGTGGGCGATGGACCTGCACGGCTTGCCGTCTGTCGATGGCCAAAACTGAGCCGCCCAGAAAAACACTTCGACTCTCGCCGACAGACCAGTCTTCGGCGCGGCGCGCGGCCATCAAGCTCGCACGTCAACGCGCGTGACAACCCGCCCAGAAACGAAAGCTGGGGCCAGCTCGGCGCACAAGATCGAAAGCTAAACCGCCACCTTCATTCCTTCCTCCGCTGCGCTCAGCCGTGCACTGCGCAGGTCGACAAGATCGGCGAACACGCTTTCCGTTGTCGGCCAGCGGCCGGCGCCGCGCCCACGCGCCGTATGCACGCGCCCGTCCGCTGTCACGATGCGGACGCCGTTGCGGTCGCCATGCAGATCGGCAAAGGCGCTGCCTTCCGCGCGCTCGAACACAATGCCGCCACGCAAGGCGTCTGCCTCGCGCACAATCCGAGCGACCTGCTTCAGCCGCTCGCGCCCCGCATGAGCGGCTATATGCTGCGTCAATGGTTCGACACAGACATCGCAGGACGCAACGCCGAATGCGGCAATCGAAATGAGCCGCAGCTTCGCCAGCGCATCGGCGCCGCTGAGATCGGCGCTGGGATCGGCCTCCGCCAAACCCGCCGCCTGCGCCGCGCGCAGCGCCTCCTCAAACGTTTGGCCCATCGCCAAACGCTCCAGAATGAAATTCACGGTGCCGTTCAGAACGCCTTCGATCATTGCGATGGGCGCACCGCCCCGGGCGGCCGCGACCGCCTCCAGCAAGGGCGCGCCGCCGCCGACGGCGGCTGAGTGGAGCAGCCTTGCGCCATGCGTCGCCGCCAGCTGCGTCAGCACGTCGTGGCTGCCGATCAGCGCTTGCTTGTTGGCGCTGACGACATCGACGCCGCGCCGCAACGCCTCCGCACTCAAGCCGGCGCCAGCTCGCGCGTCGGACAACACATCGACGACGACATCTGCATCGGCGTCTAGAAAAGCGTCGCGATCCGTGGTGAATAGCGCACGCGGCAACGCCCCTTCGCGCGATTTTTCGCCATCGCGCACCAACACCGAAGCCAGCTCGAACGCATCCGGCCGCGCCAACAGCCGCTGCGCCACTCCGGCGCCGACAACGCCATAGCCGGCTAGCGCAACTCTCAGCTTGGGAGGTCGCGCTCGAAAAGCGGGTGGCTTGGCTTTGTCCGCGATGATGGTCGCTTCGTCAGAGCCGATTTCGCCGACTTCGACCACCACGCCGCGCGCAGCCGCAAAGTCGAGCGCACGCGTCTGCAGCAGCCGGCCGGCGACTTCGCCGGCGCCGCGCCAATCGATCTGTTCGAAGCGCAGCGCTCCCTTGGCTTCCGCGGGATCGCGGTCATAAACGCCATCGACGTCCTTGACCAAACGTACGCGCTCGGCGCCAAGCGCATGGGCCAGAAACACAGCCGTCAAATCGGAGCCGCCGCGTCCGAGCAGCACGGTGCGGCCGCTCGCGTCCGTCGCCACGAAGCCGGGCACGACGACAACGTCGTGGGCGTCAAGCGCCGCATTCAGGATCGCTGCCTCAAGTGCCGTGGGCGTTGCATCCTGCGGGTCGCCATCGGCCCGGATGCCAAGCTCCGGCGCTTTCAAGGCGATGCTGCAAAGCCCCGAGCGGTCGCAGGCCATCGCCACCAAGGCCGCCGACACTTCTTCGCCGGTGGCGATGTAGGCGGGCGCGTTGACATTGTCGTGCGCGCAGCCTGTGGCAAGGCTCTCGCGCATCAGCGCGTCAGTAACGCCGGCGAACGCCGAAGTTACGGCGATCACACGCCTGCCGGTCCTGACGATGCGATAGATCTCGCTCACGACCTCAGGCAGACAGGCGCGATCTCGCAGCACGGAGCTGCCGAACTTCAAGACAACCAGCGGCGGGCGTGCAGCGGCCGCCCCATGCAATTCGATCATTTGAATCCCCCTGCGGGTCGGGTGGCGTCGAGCGCGGCGCTCAGATCGGCCCACAAATCCTCGACATGCTCCAAGCCGATGGAGAGGCGGAATAGAGAATCGTCAAAGCCCGCCTTCACGCGCGCTTCCGCCGACATTGAGGCATGCGTCATTGTCGCTGGATGCGCGACCAGACTTTCGACGCCGCCCAGCGACTCCGCCAGCGTGAAGCGCTTGATGGCGCGCACGAAAGCGGGTGCAGCGGTCGCCGCAGGGGCGGCGATCTCGAAACTCAGCATGGCGCCGAAGCCAGCCTGTTGCTTCGCGGCAATCGCATGTGTGGGGTGCGCTTCGAGGCCAGGGTAATGCACACGCCGGACCCCTTCATGCCGCGTCAATCGCCGCGCGAGCTCGGCCGCTGACGCCCCCTGGCGTTCCAGCCGGACGGAAAGCGTGCGCAAGCCGCGCAACGTGAGCCAGCAATCGAACGGGGCGCCCGTGACGCCTGTGCAGTTCGCCCACCAGGTCAGCTGCGCGGCGTCCTCGGCGCTCGCGGCGATCACCGCGCCTCCGACCACGTCGGAATGGCCGTTCAGGTACTTCGTCGTCGAATGCACGACGAAATCGGCGCCCAGCGCGATGGGCTTCTGCAACAGCGGCGAGAGGAACGTGTTGTCGACGGCCACTTTGGCGCCGACCGCCTTTGCTCGCTTGGCAAGCGCTTCAATATCGACCACCCGCATCAGCGGATTGCTGGGCGTTTCGATCCAAAGCAACGCTGGGGCGCCCGCGCTCAGCGCCGTTTCCACTGCGTCCGCGTCACTCTGATCGATGAAGACGACATCCACCTGCCGCTTCTTCGCCCGCGCCGTCAACAGCCGCCACGTGCCGCCGTAGCAATCATGCGGCGCGATGACGCGCGCGCCGCTGTCGAGCAGCGAGAGCGCCAAATCCACCGCCGACATACCGGAACTCGTGATTGCCGTGCCGGCGCCGCCTTCGAGCTGCGTCAGCGCGTCAGCCAACACTGAACGCGTCGGATTGCCCGACCGCGTGTAATCGTATTCGCGCTTTCCCTCGTAACCATCGAAGCTGTAGTTGGCGGAGAGATAGAGCGGGGGCATCACCGCGCCGAATCCGGCGTCGCTGTTGACCCCGATGCAACAGAGGAGGGTTTCGTCGCGCTCAGCCATGGGCATCCTCCGTCAGGCAGCGGCGGATGATGGGCGTGAGTTGCGCCGCTTCCTTGAGGAATGCGTCGTGGCCGTAGAGCGATGGCAACACGTGCAGCGCCGCAAGGTGAGGCAGCCGCGCAGCCAGCGTCCGCATGTCCTCGATGGGCACGAGTTGATCGCTCGCGCTTGCCACAAGGGTCGCGGGCGTCGCAACGCCTTCAGGCGTAACATTGCAGCGGTCGATGGCTTCGCTCAGCGAAAGCCATCGTCGCGGCGGCATCTGCGCCGGATAGGCGCGGCCGCGCGCGGCAAGATAGACGCCAAGATCGGAGATGCCGCGTTTGTCGATCGCGCAACGGAAGCGCTCAGCGAATTCAGCGCCGCTGCGGTAGGTAATCATCGCCAGTTCCCGCGCCAGGGCGAGCCCCTCTTCGGCGCGGTCATGGGCAATTCCGAATTCGACGATCCGCCGCTGCACGCTGCGCCACGCATGCGCCAACGGCGCCGGCTTATGCGCAGCGGAGATCACACAGAGATGTCGAAGCCTCTGCGGTTCGGCGGCGGCCAAGGCGAGACCGACCATGCCGCCGTACGAGGCGCCGATGAAGGCATGCAGTCGTTCGATCCGGAGCGCATCGAACGCGGCCGTTAGCAAGCGCGCCTGTGTCGCCGGTGAAATAACAACGCGCACATCGTCCAAAGGCGCGAAATCGAAGCCAAGGACGCAGAATTCGTCGAGATCGATCGCCGCGTCCGCTCCAACCAGCCGCCGCCACCAACCGCCCTCGCCAGCCACGCGGCGACCGCTCGATATGCCGCCCGCGACGACAACAACAGGTGCATCCGCGCGTCCGTAACGCCGCAAGCGCACGTGTCCGTCGCCCAGCGGCTTGCCGTCATCGAGAAGAACGTCTCGCGGAATAGGCGCGATGACGTCAACGCCATCATTTTCCGCCAAGTCTCGCCGCGGCGCTTTCGCAGCGAGAAGGTCCACACTTGCACGCACAGTCATGATCGCTCCGCAAAGTTGCGGCGACCTGAAGTTCGAGCGTTTCAAGGGAAACCGGACGGATTCCGGAATACGGAACCTCGTCCAAGCTCTCTTTAGCAGGTACGCCCTGCAAGCTGAGCATCAAATCGCGTGAGGCGGTCCATAGCCCGGGCTTCGGACGCTGTCCAGCCCCCGCGACGAACGCTGTCAAGCGGCGCCCGTTCGCGACGTTACGAGAAAACCTCGAACAGCCCGGCTGCGCCCATGCCGCCGCCCACGCACATGGTGACGACGGCGGTCTTCGCTTTGCGCCGCCTGCCTTCCATCAGGATGTGGCCGACGAGGCGCGCGCCGGTCATGCCGAAGGGATGGCCGATGGCGATCGAGCCGCCATTGACGTTGTATTTCTCCGGATCGATCTCGAGCTTGTCGCGGCAATACAAGCACTGCGATGCGAACGCCTCGTTGAGCTCCCACAGATCGATGTCGCCGACTTTGAGACCGTGGCGCTTCAGCAGGCGCGGCACGGCGAACACCGGCCCGATACCCATCTCGTCGGGATTGCAGCCGGCGACAGCGAAGCCCTTGAACAAGCCCATCGGCTCGAGCCCCCGCCGTTCGGCCTCCTTCTCTTCCATCAGCACCAGCGCCGCCGAGCCGTCGGACAGCTGGCTCGCATTGCCCGCTGTGACGAAATTGCCCGGCCCGCGCACCGGCTCGAGCTTGGCGAGCCCTTCCATCGTGGTGTCGGGGCGATTGCAATCGTCGCGGTCGACGATCGTATCGACGACGCTCTCCTCCTTTGTTTCCTTGTTCACGAGCTTCATCTTGGTCTTCATCGCCACGATCTCGTCCTTGAAGAGCCCGTTCTTCTGCGCCGCGGCGATGCGCTGCTGCGAGCGCAGCGAGTATTCGTCCTGATATTCGCGCGAGATCCCGTAGCGCTTGGCGACGATGTCGGCGGTTTCGATCATCGGCATCCACATTTCCGGATGATCCTTCAGGAGGCGCTCCTCGAACACCGGCTTGGTGTTGGCCATGCGCGTCAGCGAGATCGATTCGACGCCGCCGGAAATGCCGATGTTCGCCCCTTCCTGCATGATGTAGCCGGCGACCTGCGCCGTCGATTGCAGGCCCGACGAGCAGAAGCGGTTGATGGTCGCCGCCGCCACCTTGAAGTCGAGGCCGGCCCATACCGCCGCCAGGCGCGCCACGTTGTGCCCGGTCGCTCCTTCCGGAGAGCCGCAGCCTAGCACGACATCCTCCGCCGCATCCGGCTCCAACTTGGCGCGCTCGACCGCGTGCTTGATGGAGTGCCCGGCAAGCGCCGCGCCGTGCGTATTGTTGAAACCGCCGCGGCCAGACTTGGCCAGGCCGGTACGGGCATAGGAAACGACAACCGCGCGACGCATGAGCGAACTCCTCTGTCGCACACCCTAAGCGCGACAGCTCATTCGTGAAAGCCTAACGCGCGGTCAGGGCAGCGCGCGCGGCATGGGCGAGCGCCGCACGGATATCGGCTTCAGAGATGTCCGGGTAGCCTTCCAGCAGCGACTGGATGATCGCGCCTTCGGAGAGGTTACGCAGGATCAGATCGACGCCGATGCGCGTGCCGGTAATCCTCGGTTTGCCGAAGAGATGGGATCGCATCGTGGCGAGGAACGAGGACGC
>JAFEDV010000451.1 GCA_018241475.1 Pseudomonadota bacterium
AATCCACACCGAGCGCCGTGCGCATCTCATCCAGAGACATTTGCGCCGCCATCAGTTGGTCGAGCGTCGGCATATCGATGCCGTAGAAGTCGGGGAATTTGATCGGCGGCGAGGCGCTGCGGAAATGCACTTCCTTGGCGCCCGCTTCGCGCACCATCTGCACGATTTTCTGCGATGTGGTGCCCCGGACGATCGAATCGTCGACGAGCACCACACGCTTGCCCTTGAGCACGTCGCGGTTGGCGGAGTGCTTCAAGCGCACGCCCAGCGCCCGGATTTCCTGCTTCGGCTGAATGAAGGTGCGCCCGACGTAATGGTTGCGGATGATGCCGAGCTCGTAGGGAATTCCGCTTTCCTGCGCGAACCCCATCGCCGCCGGCACGCCCGAATCCGGCACCGGCACGACCACGTCGGCCTTCACGCCTGTCTCTTGCGCGAGCCGGGCGCCCATGCGCTTGCGGATCTCGTAAACCGAGCGGCCGTCGATCACCGAGTCCGGCCGCGAGAAATACACGAATTCGAAGATGCATGGCCGCGCCGGGCGCTTCGGGAACGGGAAGTGGCTGGCGATCTTGATTTCACCGTGCTTGCCGCGCGCCGCGACGAAGACTTCGCCCGGTTCGATGGAGCGGACGAACTTGGCGCCGATCATATCGAGCGCGCAGGTTTCGGAGGCGAGAATGGGCGCGCCGTCGCGGTCGCCCAGCAGCAGCGGGCGAATGCCAATCGGGTCGCGCGCGCCGATCAGGATATTGTTGGTCAGGCAGACGATGGCGTAGGCGCCTTGAATGTCGTGCAGCGCTTCGACGAAGCGGTCGACCACCTTGGCGCGGCGCGATCGGGCGATCAGCTGCAGGATGCACTCGGTGTCGGAGGTCGACTGGAAGATGGCGCCCTCATCGACCAGGCGCTCGCGCAGATCGCGGGAATTGGTCAAGTTGCCGTTGTGGGCGACGGCGAAGCCGCCAAGCGCCAGGTCGGCGAACAGCGGTTGCACGTTGCGCAGTATGGTGCCGCCCTGGGTGGCGTAGCGGGTGTGGCCGATGGCGGACGTGCCCGGCAAGCGCCGCGGCACGTCAGACCCCGAGAAGTTCTCGCCGACAAGGCCGAGGTGGCGTTCGTGATGGAAGCGCTTACCGTCGTAAGAGACGATGCCGCAGCCTTCCTGGCCGCGGTGCTGCAGGCCATGCAGGCCGAGCGCAGTCAGCACCGAAGCGTCCTCGCTGCCGAACACCCCGAATACGCCGCATTCTTCTCGCGGCTTGTCGTCGTCGGCCCATTTGTCCGCCGTCCCCGCCGGCGCCTGATCGAAACGAAGGATGCGCTCGGCGGTCATCGTGCTCCTCAGGGCGTGCCCTGGTTGGGGGCGGGCTGAGGCGGCGGTATCGGCGCCGATTCGCCCCTTTGCCTGTCGATTATATCACGGGCGCGGTCGCGGGCCTGGGGCAGCACTGCTTCCAGGACTTTGGCCACGCCTTCATAAATAGGGTAAGTCCGCGCCCCGTGCACCGCGTCCTGCATCGGATCGGCAGGCGTTGTTGCATCGGTGGGCTGCGTCTGGCGCATAAGCAGCACGAACAGCGACACGACCAGGATGCCCCGGAGGATGCCGAACGCCAGCCCGGCGGCGCGGTCGAACGACCCGATCTCGGTCGATTGATGCGCGGTTTTGGCGACCGTGGAGGTGATCACCGTGATCACGATGAACACGATCAGGAAGATCACCAGCCCAGCGGCGACCGAGGCCAGCGCCCCGGAAAGCGGTGTGAATTGCTCGACCAGCGGGCGTCCCATGCTCGCAAAGAAGACTGCCGCGATCGCGCCCCCGATGAAGGCGATGATTGAAAACACTTCGCGAATGAGGCCGCGCGCGAAAGCCATGACGCCGGACAGTCCGAGCACGACGAGAGCGGCGAAATCGAACCAGGTGAAGCCGAGATCCATCCGCATCTCTCCCCTTCAAGCGCCCCGGCTGCCCGGCCGCAGGCGTCCGCGCCCGCGCTTTCGGCAGGCGGCTGTCCCAAGCGAGCCGAGTGGTAGCGGCCCAAGGCGGCGAAGGGAAGGCCGAGCTTGGGCGGCGCGTCGCAAGAACCGGCGCCGCAATGACGATGCCGCGCCACCGGTGGTGGTGTGGCGTCAGGCTCTGCGTGCAGGCGCTGGCGCTATCGCGGCTGCAAGCTCGGCTATGTGTTCGATCGCGCGCACTTTGAGGTCGTGCTTGGCCCCCTTCTTGGCCGGCGGAGCATAGGCGTTGTCGAAGCCGAGCTTGGCTGCCTCCTTGAGCCGCAGATCGGCGCGTCCGGCGGGCCGGATTTCGCCGGACAACGCTACTTCGCCGAACACCACGCAGTTTTTCGGCAGCGGTTCGTCGCTCAGCGCGGAGATGAGCGCCGCCGCCACAGCGAGATCGGCGGCGGGTTCGGTGATGCGCAGGCCGCCCGCGACCGAAAGATACACATCGCGGTCGGCGAACGAGACGCCGCAGCGCGTTTCCAGCACCGCCAGGATCATCGCAAGCCGCGCGGAATCCCAGCCGACAATGGCGCGTCGCGGCGTGCCATAGGCGCTGGCGGCGACGAGGGCTTGAATTTCCACCAGCACCGGGCGCGAGCCTTCGATGCCCGCAAACACGGCTGCGCCGCTGGCGCGCTGACCAGTCGTTCCCAGAAAAAGCGCGGAAGGGTTCGGCGTTTCCACAAGGCCCGCTTCGACCATTTCGAAGACGCCGATTTCGTCGGTGGGTCCGAAGCGGTTCTTCACCGCCCGCAGGATGCGGAACGGCAAACCGCGTTCGCCTTCGAAATAGATCACCGCATCGACGAGATGCTCGACCACGCGCGGACCGGCGATCTGTCCGTCCTTGGTGACGTGGCCGACAAGGATGACCACGGCGCCGGACTTCTTGGCGAAGCGCACGAGTTCATGCGCGCAGGCGCGAACTTGCGCCACCGTGCCGGGGGCGGCTTCGACGCCGTCGGCCCACAGCGTCTGGATCGAATCGACGACGACGACGTCGGGCTTCATCGCCTTCAGCCCGTCGAGAATCTTGCGAAGGTCGGTCTCTGCGGCGAGGCTGACAGGCGCGTCGGCCGCCTTGAGACGGCGTGCGCGGTCCTGCACCTGCGCTTCCGCTTCTTCGCCGGTGACGTAGGCGACGCTGTGGCCTTCGCGTGCGATTGCGGCGGCGGCCTGCAGCAGCAGGGTCGACTTGCCGACGCCGGGATCGCCGCCGACGAGAATGGCGGAGGCAGGCACCAGGCCGCCGCCGCACACGCGATCGAGTTCGGAAATGCCGGTGGCCAGGCGCGGCGGCGGTTGAGCATCTCCGGCCAGTTCGACGAAAGCAAGCTTTGCGCCCTTCTTGCCGGTGGGGGCCGAGAGCGCGCCGGGGACGACAGAGCGCGCCGCGGTCTCCTCGACCATGGTGTTCCATTCGCCGCATGCGTCGCACTTGCCGGTCCATTTGCGGCTCAAAGCGCCGCAGGATTGGCAGGCGTAAAGGGTTTGAGGCTGGGCCATCGGAGCTAGAATGCGCCAGACGCGGCGCGCCGATGAGCACGATGCCCATTTACGCGAAGCCGCCGCTTTGCTGAGACATTGCTATGATTCTCGTCATTCCCGACGTTCTTGACGCCGATACGGTCAAGCAATTGCGCGCCAAGCTCACGACGGTGAAGTTTGTCGACGGCGCGCAGACTGCGGGCGCCGCCGCCAAGCAGGTGAAGCACAACCTGCAGGCCGACATGAATTCGCCGGACTATCAACAGCTGAACAATTGGATCTTGCCGAAGATCGGCGACAATCCGCTGTTCGAAAGCGCGTGTCTGCCGCTGAAGTTCACACGCGTGCGCTTCAGCCGTTATCGCGACGCCATGACGTACGGCCCCCACATCGATGCGCCGATGATGGGCGAAATCCGCAGCGATATCTCTTTCACGCTGTTTCTCGCCGATCCCAGCGAATATGACGGCGGCGAGCTGGTGATGCATGAGCCGGGCGGCGACCGCGCCTTCAAGCTGAGGCCTGGACACATGATCGCGTATCCGGCGACCACACTGCATCAGGTCGCGCCGGTGACGCGCGGGGAGCGGCTGGTGGCGTTCGGCTGGGTGCAAAGCCTGGTGCGCGACGCGGCCAATCGCGAGACCCTCTACGACCTTTATCAGGCCCGCTTGAGCCTGCTGGAACGGGGCGGCTGCGAGCGAGAGGCCGACCTCATCGGCAAGTCCCGCAGCAATCTCATGCGGATGTGGGCGGAGCCCTGACACGCCCATCATCTGCCTCCACTGCTCCGCGCGACCAGGCGGAACAAAAATAGAACAAATGCGATAGAATTGCAAGCGCCTGGAACCTCCGGCGGCCCGGTGACGAAGCCTTGCACGGCTTGGAACGCATGATCTTTCGGCGGCGAAAGGACGCCGCATGCGCATTGCCGCCATTGCCCTTGTGCTCGCACTCTGTGGATGCGGCCCCTCGCCTGCGCCTGCCGAGCCCGCGCCGCACGGCGTTGGCCGGGCAGGAGCAGGCGGCGCCGAGGCGCCGGTGTTTGCGGTCGAGTCCGCGGCGTTGGTCGGGCGCTGGTCGTTTGACCGTTCCTGCGGCCTCTACGATCTGGTGTTCAATGCCGACAATACGGCGGGCTATTACGACTACAGCGATGAAGCGCACGTCGTCTCCTATGCGGGCCGATGGTCGGCGGCGGAGCACAATCGCATTGTGCTGACGCTGCGCCGGCTGAACGACAGCGGCGCCCCAAGCGGCGAAGCTCTCACGTACAAACTCGATGTCGCCGCTCCGGTCGCGAATGACTTGATAGGGCGCTTCGGCCCCTCGGTCGGCGACACGCGCGCCATCACCGCCAAACGCTGCCCCGAGGAGGACCGCGAATAGATGACGAGCGTCTACGACTTCACCGCCCGCGACATCGACGGCGCCGACCGCTCGCTCGGCGACTATCGCGGCAAGCTGCTGATGATCGTGAACGTGGCGAGCCAATGCGGGTTCACGCCGCAATACAAGGGGCTGGAGGCGCTGCACCGCAAGTATGCGGACAAGGGCGTCGAGGTGCTGGGCTTTCCCTGCAATCAGTTCGGTAAGCAGGAGCCGGGCGACGCGGCCGAGATCAAGAATTTCTGCTCGTTGAACTATGATGTGACGTTTCCGCTGTTCGCCAAGATCGACGTCAACGGCCCGGCCGCGCATCCGCTCTACAATTACCTCACGCGCGAGAAAGGCGGCGGCCTGCTCGGGCGCGGCATCAAGTGGAATTTCACCAAGTTCCTGATCGGCCGCGACGGCCAAGTGCTCGGCCGCTACGCGCCGACGGTGACGCCGGAGCAACTGGACGACGTCATCGCGAAGGCGCTCTAGCCGCGCACTGCAGCCAACCTTTCGTTGAGCAGCGCTGCAATCGCCGACGCGGGTGCGGCGCCGCTCATCAATGCAAGCAAGACCGAACTGTCGTCTTCCAGGTCAAGAAAGACTTGAACATGACCTTGATCGTCGTCGGTTCTGGAATCGTCAGCGAGCCAGAACGCCCTGAATTGCTTCAGGCGAAATCGTGGGTATTCGGTGCGATCAACAAACACGCTCGTTGGAGTGAACTTAATCTCTACGTATGTGCCGCGATAGATGGACCAGACAAGTCCCGCGGGTATCAACGCCGACCACATAGCGACCCACCAACCCCACATCGCGTAGACGCCAATTGGCAGCGCCAAGAGTGCGATGACCAGTAGCAGGAGGTGGGTTGGCAGACCGGTCCAGCAGAGCAGCGTAACCGTATCGCCTTTGATGCGAACTAGCGGAAGCTGACTCGGCGACCGAACGATCACACGACCGCCTGGATCGGGCCGTCGGCGCGGCCGGCGACGAATTGATCGACATACGCGTTGCCGCTCGAATCGATCGTGCTTGCCGGCCCGCGCCAGACGATTCTGCCGGCGTAGAGCATGGCGATTTCGTCGGCGATCTTTCGCGCGCTGGCCATGTCGTGGGTGATGGAGACGGCGGCGCATCCCAATTCCTTCACCATGTCGATGATGAGATCGTTGATGGCGTCGGCGGTGATCGGGTCGAGTCCGGTCGTTGGTTCGTCGAAAAACAGGATGTCGGGCTTGGCGATGATGGCGCGCGCTAGACCCGCGCGCTTTTGCATGCCGCCGGAGAGCTCGACGGGCCGCACGTCGGCGAAATCGGGCGTGAGACGCACCTTGCGCATCGCTTCGATGGCGCGCTCACGCGCTTCTGTGCGGTTGACATTGTCGGCGTAGAGCAGGCGGAAAGCGATGTTTTCCCAGACGGTGAGCGAATCGAAGAGCGCACCGCCCTGAAACAGCATGCCGAACTTGCGCATCACGCGCGCGCGGATTTCCCGCGGCATGCGGGTGACATCGGCGCCGTCAACCAGCACTTCGCCGGCATCCGGCTTCATGATCCCCAACGCGCATTTCAGCGTCACCGACTTGCCGACGCCGGAGCCGCCGATGATGACGAGCGACTTGCCTGGCGCGACATCGATATCGACGCCGTCGAGCACCTGCCGGCCGCGGAGGCGCTTCTTGATGCCGACGAGCTGGAGCTTTGGAAGTGTCATGCAATCGCTCTCCGGCCGAGCGCAGCGAGAGCCGGAGACCATTGTACGTGCAAGCTTGAACGCCTCCACGTTTGGTCGGGCCATGGACCCCGGATCAGCGCTCGCGTTCCGCGAGCTTGTCCGGGGAACGTCGAAAGGCGGTGGGCGATCCTGATCATTCCACGAAGAACGCTGTGATGAGATAGTTCACCGCAAGGATCAGCACGATCGAGCCGACGACGGCGTTGGTGGTGGCGCGCCCGACGCCGAGCGCGCCGCCTTGGCTGTTGTAGCCCTGGTAGGAGCCGACCGTCGCGATGATGAAGCCGAACACCGCAGCCTTGGTTAGGCCGAGGATCACGTCCTGCGATTCCAAGAACTGGAAGGTGTTGCGCAGATAGATCACGCCATTGAAGTGCAGGCTGTTCACCGCCACCAGATAACCGCCCATCACGCCGATGATGTCGGCGGCGACGACGAGCAGCGGCAGGCAAAGCGTCGCCGCGAGCACGCGCGGAGCGACCAGGAAGCGGAACGGATCGGTGGAAAGCGTGGCCATCGCATCGATCTGCTCGGTGACGCGCATGGTGCCGATCTCGGCGGCGATGCCGGCGCTGACACGGCCCGCGAGCATCAGCCCCGCGAGCACCGGCCCCAGTTCGCGCGTGATGCCAAGCACCACGATGTTGGGCACGAATTGCTCGGCATTGAAGCGGGCGCCGCCGACATAGATGTTGAGCGCCAGCGCTGCGCCGATGAACACGGCCGTCAAGCCAATTACCGGCAGCGAGAAATAGCCCACCTGCGCGCACTGGCGCCAGAACTGGCCGAAGAAGATTGGCGGCGCAAAGCACGACGCGGCGGCGCGGCCCACGAACGCCGCGAAGCGGCCGATCTCAGCCAGTACGCCAATGACGACGCGGCCAACCGGGGCAAACGGGTTGATCACGCCCGCGACCCTGTGCGGCGCACGGTCCCCGCGAACGTCGTCAGCACTTCATAGGCGGCGGTGCCGGCAAGGTGCGCGACGTCATCGACATGCGCGTTTGCGCCCAGGAACTCCACCATCGCGCCGGCCTGTGCTTCGGCGCAGCCGGTGACGTCAAGGATCGTGTAGTCCATCGAAACCCGCCCGAGGATGGGGCGCTTCTGGCCCGCCAGCACGCCATAGCCGCGGCCCCCGAGCGAACGCAAGAAGCCGTCGGCATAGCCGATCGCCACGGTGGCGGTGCGCATCTTCTTGGGCGCGGTGAAAGTGGCGCCATATCCGAATGTCTCGCCAGCCTCGACGTCACGGACTTGGAGGATAGGCGCATCGACCGTGGCGGCGGTGGCGAGCCTGGGATTGTCGGCATCCAGGGAGCCGGAACCGTAGAGGCCAACGCCAATGCGCACGAGATCGAAGTGATAGTCCGCGCCGAGGAGCGATCCGCCAGTGGCTGCGATGCTGAGTGGGGCCTTCGGAAAGAGCGAGGCCGCATCGATGAAGCGCGCACGCTGCTCGGCGTTCTTCGGGTGCTTCGCGTCGGCTGAACAAGCGAGATGGCTCATCACCAAGGCAAGCGTGACTTCCTTGAGCGCTACCGCCGCGGCGGCAAGTTCTTCGGGGCCGACGCCCAGCCTGTTCATGCCGGTGTCGATGTGGAGCGCGGCCGGGCCGCGCGCGCTCCACAATTCGATCTGCGGCAGCGAGTTCAGAACCGGCGTGAGCTTTGCGGCGCCGATCTGCGCGACATCGCTTTCGGACGGACCGTTGAGCACGAGGATCTGCGGCCCTTCGCCGATCGCCGCGCGCACGGCGAGCGCCTCGGCGGATGTCGCGGCAAAGAAGACGCGCGCGCCCGCTTGCGCGAGCGCCTTCGCCGCAGCTTCCGCGCCAAGCCCGTAACCGTCTGCCTTGACCACAGCCGCGACAGCCGCACTCGGCGCCAGCTTCCTGAAGAAGCGCCAGTTCTCGACGATTGCGTTCGTATCAACGCGCAGCCGCGCAAGCCGCGTCTCAGCTGCGCGGGGAGAGGTTTCCGAATCTCGTGTAGCGGCTGTCAAAGAAGAGCTTCACCTTGCCGATCGGCCCATGGCGCTGTTTGCCGATGATCACTTCGGCCTGGTTGCGCACCTCGTCCATTTGCCGCATCCACGCGATGTGCTCGTCGGTCCCCTCGCGCGGCTCGGCCCGTTCTAGATAGTAGCTTTCGCGATAAACGAACAGCACCACGTCGGCATCCTGCTCAATCGAGCCGGATTCTCTCAGATCGGACAGCTGCGGGCGTTTATCGTCGCGCGTTTCCACCTGACGCGACAGCTGCGACAGCGCGATGACCGGTACCTTGAGGTCCTTCGCAAGCGCCTTCAGCCCCTGGGTGATTTCGCTGACCTCCTGTACGCGCCCGTCGTTCTTGCGGGAGGATGAGGTCACCAGCTGCAAGTAATCCACAACGATGCAGTCGAGTCCGGCGGTCCGCTGCAGGCGTCGTGCGCGCGCCTGCAATTGGGCGATGCCGATGGCGCCGGTTTCGTCGATGTGCAGCGGCAGCGCCTGCAGATTGGCGGCTTCGTCTGCGAGTATTTCGCACTCGTGCTTGTGGATCTT
>JAFEDV010000452.1 GCA_018241475.1 Pseudomonadota bacterium
CAGCGGGTCCTATTGCCGGACTTGCTGCTCGGGTTTGCACAAGGCATCTCGGGCGGACTGTTTCTCTTTTACTTCCAGTTCGTATTGGGCTTCACGCACGCGTCGCAAACGCTGCTGGCGATCTACTTTCTCTCCGGTCTCGCCGGCGTGCCGCTCTGGTGGTTCATTGCGCGCAAGCTCGGCAAGCATCGCACGCTACAGCTTGCTCTCGTCTACGCCGTGGTCAGCACGGCCTTGCTGCCGCTCCTGCCGCCCAGGGCATTCGCCATCGTGGCGCCGTTCATGTTCCTGGCCGGCCTTGCGCAAGGCGGCGGAACACTGCTGACGCGCGCGCTGATGGCGGATGTCGTGGATGAAGACGAGGTAAGGACCGGAGCGCGCCGCTCCGGAATTTATTTCGGCATCCTGCTCACGACATCGAAAGTCGGCGTCGCGCTTGGACCCTTGACCTACGTTGCTTTGGATCTAGCCGGTTTCCGCCCTGCCGAAGGCGCGCAAAACACGACTCCAGCCCTAGGCGTGCTGACGGCGCTGTTTGTGGGTGGCCCGATGCTGCTTTATCTGCTGGCCGCGATTTCTTTGCGGAAATATCCCCTCGACGAGAAGCGACACGCGGAGCTGGCGGCGGTGATCGCCGCGCGTCACGCGGGAGAGGCTTAAGGCCTTCGCTTCAGCAAGCGCCTCAGGAAGCGCTCCGGATCGATCGAGGCGCGCGCCTCCTTGGACAGCATCGGCGGCGCCGCGCAGATTTCGTCGGCAACGCACTCGCCGAGCAATGGCGCGAGCGTGAACCCGCGTGCGCCAAGGCCGCCGAGCACATAGACGCCGGGCAAACGCGGCGAAGGCGGTGTTGCGTCCAGTGCGGTCGCGGCGCCTTGCGCACGCCATGCGTCCACATCAGGAAGCGCCCCGGCGAGAGGCGCGCGATCGGGCGTCGCCGCGCGCAGCGACGCCCGCGAGTTGAGCATTGCCGGATCGATGCTCGCCGCAACATCCGGCGCCAGCTTCGCCAGCGCCTCGAGATTGCGCATGCGGGACGCGGCATCGCTTTGGGCCTCGAACGCCCTGCCTGCCCGTTCACCATGAGTCTCCGGCTGTTCGTACTTGTCGAACGTCGCGCCGAACAACACGCCGCCGTCGAACGGCGCGAAATAATTGCTTTGGGCGACGGCGCGAGCCGGTGGAAGGCCGCTGCCCCACTCGATTTGTCCGCGCGAAAGTTCGATTGGCAGGAATTTCGCGGCGCCGAATTGGGTGAGCGCCGCGCCGCAAGCTAGAACTACGGCGTCCGCCTTCAACAGGGCGCGCCCGTCCGGGGTGCGAAGCTTCCAGGCAGCGTTGCTCCGCTCGATCGCCGCGACCGGCGCATCGAGCATCACGTTCGCGTCTCGCAAGAACGCGCGCAGCACTGCCAGCGGCCGCACGACGCCTGCGCGCGCATGCAGCACCGCGCCGTTTGGAAGAGGACGCATCCAGTCGTCGGGCAGCGGCGGGTCGTGCAACAGATCCGCCAGCGCTTCTGCGTTGCGGGCGCCCGGACGCTGTTCGACGCCGCAGGCGGCAAACACGTCCTGACCGATCGCCTCATACAGGCGCACTGCCTCGAGATAAGCGGCGAGAAACATTTCCCGCAGCGGTCCCTCGCGATCGAGACGAGGCATGATGAGACCGGCAGGATTGCCGCTGGCTCCGCCGCCCAGCGCAACGGCAGCGTCGACCACCACGGTTTCAACGTCCCGACGCGCAAGTGCGCGCGCGGTCGACGCGCCCGCAATGCCTGCACCGAGGATCGCCACGCGCTTTGGCGGCGAGACTAACGGAGACGCCGCGCCGGTGCGGCGCGCCTCTAGACGTTCGCGTTTCGAACCGAAGCCGGGCTTCTTCTCAACGGCAAAGCCTGCCGATTCGAGTCCGCGCCGCACTTCGCCGGCGACCGTGAACGTCGCAGCCCGCGCATTCGAAGCGGAGAGTCTGGCGACGTTGCGAAAAATCCCCTCGTTCCACATGCGCGCGCTTCGCGCCGGAGCAAAACCATCGAGAAACCAGGCGTCAAACGCGCCATCAAGACCCGCCAGGATCGTTTCGGCTTCGCCGGTGTGCACCGTGAGGGAGAAACCATCTTCTGCGAACCACAGCCGTTGCGGCGCGTACGCGCGAACCGGCCAGCACTCGAGCAGCCTTGCTGCCAAATCGGCGACTTCTGGAAACTGAGCGAGTGCGCGCGCGGCGTCCGTCCTCTCAAGCGGGAATGCCTCGATCGTCGAGATATGCAATTGCGCATGAGGCAATCGCGTACGCCGCCAGGCGCGCCACAGCGCGAGAACATTGACGCCCGCGCCGAAGCCGAGTTCGCAAACCGCGAAGCGACGCTTGTCGCGCCACACCTCCGGCAGGCCGCAACCGGCGAGGAAAACCGCCTCGGACTCTGCGAGGCCGCCCTCTCGCGAGAAGTAGATGTCGTCGAACGCGATAGCGCGCGGCGCGTCTGCGTTGCTCCAGTCGATCTCGGGGCGCGGCGGCAAACGCGGCATCGCTGCGCACTATGCCTCAAAAGCAAATGGGCCGCTCGAAAGAGCGGCCCATCGCAACTGAATTCCGTATGACGATTACGGAGAAGTCGTCGAAGACGTGGTCGCCGTCGATGAGCTGGTGCTCGTCGAAGTGCCAGTGTCGGTGGACGGAGCCATCGACGTATCCGTCGAGGAAGCCGTGCCCGTGTCGGTCGACGCACTGGTGGTTTCCGTCGTCGTCGTGGTTTGGCCGCAAGCCGCGACGCCGAAGGCGAGAATGGCCGCGGCAGCAGCCGCTGCGCCCAACTTGAACTTCGTCATAGGTTCTATACCCCTCGTCTCAGCGTCAGGTTTGCCCCAACGCGTGAAGGCGACTCCATAGCCGCGCTTTAACCCTATTGGCAAGCGTCACCCCTCTCAGGGGATATGCAAATTCGCATAGCCTTGAGTCAGAGTGTCAGGCTTCCGCAGCGGACGCGAGCGCTTCTTCGAGCTGGAGGAACGTCGGCTGCAGGGCCGAAGGCACTGAACCACGACCGATTTCTACCGAAATCTGCGCCGGGTTGCCGTGCAGGTGCGCGACCAGCACGTCGCGGATGATCTTATAGAATTGTGCGTCGTTCTCGACGATGCCGTTCAAGCGGGACGCCATCGGACCGACGATGCCGTAGGCCAAGAAGACGCCGAGAAAAGTTCCCACCAGCGCTTTGCCGATCATCAAACCCAGCACTTCCGGCGGCTCGTTGATCGAGCCCATCGTCTTCACGATGCCGAGCACCGCAGCGACGATGCCGAGCGCGGGCAATCCATCCGCCATGCCCTGCATGGCGTGTGGCGGCGCCAGCGCTTCATGATGGTGCTTCTCTAGCTGCTTTTCCATCGCGTCCTCGACCTGGTGCGGATCGTCGAGGTTCATCGTCATCATCCGCATCGTGTCGCAGATGAAGTGCGTAACGTGATGGTCTTTGAGAATTTTGGGGTACTTCTGGAATATCGCGCTTTCCTCGGGGTTTTCGATATGCGGCTCGATCGCGACGACGCCCTTGGTCTTCATCAGCTTGGTCAATTGGAAGAGCAGCGCCAACAAATCCTGATAGTCCTGCTTCTTCCATTTGGGGCCGGACATCACCTGGCCTATGCCGCCGGCGATGCCCTTGAGGACACTCACTTCCTGGCCGATGGTGAGCGCGCCCACCGCGGCGCCGAAGATCATCAGGAATTCCATCGGCGCGGCTTCGGCCAGCACCTCGAAGCTGCCGCCTTCCATGAGGAAGACGCCAAAGACCATCGCAAAGACGGTGACGATGCCGATAATCGGAAACATTGATAACGCGCGTTTACCGAAAGCCTTAAGGTCATCGCGTTATGAACGAGCGCACTTAACGCGCCGTTGCGGGGGCGCCAAATTCTCCGCATTTCAGTGGTTTCCCGATCGTCAACGGCTTGGCGCGCGCGCCCAGCGGACGTAGCAACGGGCCCTCCCCATGGCGGATTCCCCTGCCCCTGAGCCGCTCGCCGCGCCGCCGGCGGCGCCGAATGCGCCCATTGGACGCAACCGCCAATTCCGCTTGCTCTGGAGCTGCATGCTGGTCATCGGCGCCGGCAATTCGATGCTGCTGTCGGTTGCGCCGCCATTGGTGCGCCAGCTGCGCTTGGGCGACTCCACAGTCGGCTGGATCTTTTCGCTCTCCGCCCTGCTCTGGGTGTTCGCGAGCCCGTATTGGGGCCGCCTTTCCGACAACATCGGCCGCAAGCCCTCGATCGCGTTCGGACTCGGCGCCTATGCGGTTTCGATGGCGTCCTTCGGCGTCGCGGTGAGCTTGGGCCTTTCGGGCGCGCTGGCGGGCGCACAGCTCTTCATCTCGCTGGTGCTGGCGCGCGCGATTTTCGGCGCCTTTGGCTCGGCATCGAGTCCCTCCGCGCAAGCCTACATTGCCGATCGCACATCGACGCTCGAACGAACCGTGCAGCTTGCCGGCCTGAGTTCGGCCTTCGCCGTGGGGCAAGCCTTCGGTCCCGGCGTTTGCGCTTGGCTGGCGTCGAAGTTTGGCTTGGTTTTTCCGATCTGGCTGGTGGCCGGCCTCGCGCTCACGGCGTCGCTCTCGATCCTGATGTTCCTGCCGGAGCGAACGGCGCCGCATGCCACACGCCAGCGCGGCGACCTCAAGCAATCGCTCGCACTCGTCACCGATAGGCGCCTTTCCGGCTATCTCATCTGCGGGCTGGCGCTTTCGATCATCGCCGGGGTCACACAGCAAGTGTACGGCCTCTTCACTATGGACCGGCTCAATGTGTCCGGAAGTCACGGCACCGAACTGACAGCTTGGGGATTCATGGCGAACGCCCTCGCGTTGCTCGCCACGCAACTGGTGATCCTGCCACGCCTCAGGCTCGGGCCACGATCGCTCATCGTTTGGGGCGCCGGCGTTCTCGCCGCCGGCGTCATCGTGCAAGTCATCGCGCCCAATCTGCAGGCGCTTCTGCTCTCGCAGGCGTTGCAAGGGCTGGGCGGCGGGCTCGCACGCTCCGGCTTCACCGGCGGCGCTTCCATCGCGGTCGAACCGCACGAGCAAGGTGCGGCGGCGGGACTGGTAGTCGCCATCAATGGCTCAGGTTTCGTCTTCTCGCCGGTCCTGGGCGGGGTCGCCTACGAACATCTCGGCATGATAGCGCCGCTCGTCATCACGATCGCTCTGTGTGTGGCGATGCTAACGTTCGCCCTGCTCAGTCGGCGGCTGCGCAATGTTATAGTTGCGGCGCCTGCAATTGAACCGGCGGGCTAACATGGACCGCCCAGCATGAAGTGATCGCAGTCTGCTGCATGGAGCCGGCCGGCTAAGCGCCGGCGGTCTTTACTGGCGCACAGCATCACGTGCCGCAGCGAGTACGTCGCGGGTCGCGCGTCCGGTGATGTCCATGTGATGCCGACGCTGGAAAGAGCGGATTGCGTTGCGGGTCGCCGGCCCCGCACTCCCGTCCGCTGCGCCGATGCGATAGCCCAAGCGTTTGAGCAGACGCTGCAGTTCGCGCACGCCGCGCGTATCGAGCGCACGCGGCGCGTCCGCTGGCGGATCGACGCTCACCCCTGCGCGCGTACGCACTTGGCGCAGCAGCTCCGCGGTTGGAAAGCCGTCCGCGGGTTGATGCGCGTCGGTCTGGAATGCGCGCACCGCGCGCCGCGTTCCGGAGCCGAACAAGCCGTCAGGCATTCCGGCGTTGTAGCCCAGGCTGTTGAGCAGCGTCTGCAACTCGAGCGTCTGATCGCGGTTAAGCGATCCCACCTGCTGCGGCCAAGCCGTCACCAGCCCGCCTCTGCCCTGGAACGCACGCGCAAGCAACGCGACGACGAGCGCGTAGCGGTCGGAGTTGTTGTAGCGGCGTATCACACCGAAGTTCGGGTGCAGCAACAAAGCCGGCCCTGTCGCACCGGCCGGCAGGTACAATTGCGATTGCAGGATGCGGTCGCTCGGCGTCCAGGCGCTGCCATCGATGCGGCGCACGCCGAGACCTTCCCAATCGGAGACGCTGCGTGTCGAGCCGTCAGCCAGGCTGAAGTCGAAGCCGCCCGGCAGGCGCACTTCGTCGAACACCGGTTCGCCGGCATGCCAGCCGCGATCCTGCAGGTAGTGCGAGATTGATGCGGCGACGTCCGCGTTGTTGGTCCAGATGTCACGCTTGCCGTCGCCGTCCCAATCGACAGCGATCGACAGGTAGATGTCCGGCATGAATTGCGGTTGACCCATGGCGCCGGCCCACGACGAACGGAGTTCATCGGGCGTCGCCAAGCCGCGCTCGACCATCTGGCAAAGCGCAAGCAGATAGTTTTCGAATTGGGCGCGCCGCCGGCCCTCGAATGCCAAGGTCGCGAGCGCCTGCGGCGCGGTGTAGTTGAGCGGTGCTTGGCCGAAGTTGCTTTCGAGCGCCCAGATGCCCAGCACGATGTCGCTGTCGACGCCGTAGCGCTGCTGGATTTGCGCGAGCGTTGTCCCGAGCGTCGCCCTCATCTGGACGCCTGCGGCGATGCGCCGATCGGTCACACGATTGTTGACGTAGTCCCAGACCGGCGAGACGAATTCCGGCTGCTGCTGGTCGAGCGTGATAATGCTGTCGTCCGGCGAAATGCCCGAAAGCAATTGCCGCAGCACCGCCGGATCCCGGCCCAGCGCCACCGCACGGCGGGCGAAATCATCCCGCCAGCCATCGAAGTCGGCGTTGCCGGAGCTGGTGAAAGTCGGCGGCTGGACCTGGGCCAAGCCCGGCCCGCAGGCCATGGCCATCGAAGTCGCGGCCAGGGCGAATAACGCGCGTCGCATCCATCGTCCTTTTCGCTTTCCCTTGCCCGCCGCCGACCCGGTTCCCACTCTCATTCACGTCCCCCAAACATTGACTTCCCCAAGGGTGACCCTTATTCACCCCGCTTCCCAATCGACCCCGGACCAATTCGGCCATGAAAGTCAAATCGTCACTCAAGT
>JAFEDV010000453.1 GCA_018241475.1 Pseudomonadota bacterium
AGATCGATGCGGCCGGTCGCGTCGAACAAGACCCATATCGCTTCGCCGCGCCGGAACGCCGCCGCGCGCGCAGGCGCGGGCCAGGTCACGGTGACCTGCGTGTCGGCGGCCTCCTCAACCAGCTGCACGTGCGCCGTTCCGCTCACCGGCGCGCGGCTCGGCACTGGCGCGCCCGCCGCCGCCTCAGCGCTGGTCGGCGGCAAGAGATCCACGACGACGCGATCGCCATCGGTGAAATGGCGCTGCTGCACGCCGGGGTCGACGGTGATCTGCAAGCGCAGCGGCGAACTGGCGCCGCCCACGCGGCGAACGTCGCGCATCAGGTGCGGCGGAGACGTGCGAAGATCGGAAAGGTCGATGTCAGCCGCACGCGAAAAACGCAGATCAAGGCGGTTGCCGCTCAGCTCTGGCGTGACATTGGCGTCCCCGGCGTTAAAGCGAAACACAAGCCGGGTGTATTCCGGTTGCACACCTGCGGTGACTGTCGCTGTCGGCGTCGGCGCAATGCGCGCTGGCGCAGCTGGCGGCGCGGCGGCGGCTGTTTGTGCTGCAGCCGGCGTTGCAACGGGCGATGGCGATGGCGATGGCGACGGCGACGGCGGCGCGGCAGGCGGCGACAGCGCCAAGGTTGGCGACAAGTCCTGTGGCAAAGGGCTGGACGCCCCGCGCAGGTCGATCGGCCCACTCACAGCCACCGGCGCGGCTTGCGCGGCGGTCGCGCGGGGCGGCGGCGGTTGGGTCTGCGGGTGCTGCGACGGCTGCGCCGGCGGATGGCTTTGCGCAGGCTGTGGCGGGGTGACAACGTGCGGGGGCGTAAGCGCGATCGGGTCAGCCGCGGCAGGCGCTGCGACAAGCGCTGCGGCGGCGATCGCCAGCGGAGATTTGCGCAGCAACTTCATCTGATCTTTGCCGGCATCCTCCGCGCGGCGCGGTTAAGCGCGCGTTTAATGTCCTGTCGCCTGTCCCGGAACGGTCGCCGGCGCGCCGGCGGCGTTCGCCAGCAATTGCTGGCCATTCGTCGGCGGACGCGCCCGATCGGCCAGCATTTGCGTAAGATGGCGCGCACGATCCGGCTGCATGTGACCCATGACCTCCGCGAGATTGGCTTGCCGCATGCGGCTCGCCACCTGCACCATCACGGTGTCGTCGAGCCCGTTGAACACGTTGGCCGCATCCTTCGCGCGCATGCGCTGATAGACATCGACCAGGGCCGCGAGCCGCTGCTCCTGCGCCTGATCGAGCTGACCAAGCAACCCGTTCACCGTCGCTTCGAGCTGGTGCAGTTCAGCCAGGCGCTGATCGATCCGCCGCTGGGCGGCGGTCATCACATCGTCCTGCGTTTCGATCTGCGTGGCGCGCTGGTCCAGGGCTTGCCGACGCGCCTGCAGCGCCTGCAGCACCTCCACTTCGGACTGCGAGAGTCCGGCCATCTGGGCGATCGTGGGGTTGCATTGAGTGGGCGAGGCTTGTGCTGGCGTTTGGCTCGGCTGCGGCGCGGACGCATCGTGCTGCGCCGCCGCCGGCGGATTGTCCGCCGGCGTCGCAGCTTGCGCCAGGCTTTCAGCCATGGTGAAGGCTTTGAGCCCAAGCAGGGCCGCGCTCGTCGCCATCACGGCGGGAAACAGACGCACGCCTTGCGGCGCGCCGGGCTTCTTCGATGAGCGCTTCGGAAATTGCATCAAAGCCTCGTGCGCATGCCGAGATCGGCGCTTGAGCGAACACGCCCGGCGCCCAGCCCAAGCCGGTCAGCGGCGGAACGCGCGTCGTTGATGCGCGCTTGCAGGTCGCGTCCGGCTTCCGAAGCGGTCAGCTTCAGCGCGCGGATCGCGGCTTCGGCCTGGGTCGTCGCCTGCACCAATTCCGCGGCCGCGGCGCGAATGCCGTCTTGACCGGTGCGCAAGGCATTGAGCTTGCGGTCGAGCCTCCAGAAATAGACGAGGCATGCGCCGAGCATTACGGCGAGCGCGCCCTCCAGCACGAGCGTGATTGGGCTCATTATTCGCCTCCCATCCTTATCAGCGCATGTTGCGAAGCGGGCGTGATGGCTTCTTCGATCCGCACCGCGAGCGCGTGGCCCATGCGCCCCACCCGCCCGCGAGACAATTCCACGGCGCCGCATTTCAGCGTCACCGGCGCCTCCGGCGCGGCGTCGAGCATGAGCGTGTCGCCCACCTTGAGATCGAGCACCTTGCGCAATGGCTGCTTCAACTCGTCCAGCACGGCGCGCACCTCGAGCTTGGTGTTCCAAAGCTCGCCGGCGAGGTGACCCTCCCAGATGTTGTCGCGGCCGAACTTCTCGCCCATGAATTGCTGCAGCAGCATTTTGCGGATGGGTTCGAGCGTGGCGTAGGGCAACAAGAGCTCGACGCGACCGCCGCGATCTTCCATGTCGATACGCAGCTTCACGACGATCGCCGCGTTTGGCGGGCGCGCAATCGCCGCAAAGCGCGGGTTGGTCTCGATGCGGTCGAGCTGGAAGTCGACTTCCGTCAGCGGCGCAAACGCCTGCTTGGCGTCGGCGAGCACGACCTCAATCATGCGCGTCACCAGCGCCCGTTCGATCGTGGTGTAAGGCCGGCCTTCGACGCGGGCTGCGCTGCCGCCGCGGCGGCCGCCGAGCAAGACATCGACGATTGAGTAGATGAGGCTCGAATCGACGGTGACCAGCCCGAAATTGTCGAGTTGCTCGGCGCGGAAAACCGCGATGATCGCCGGCAACGGGATCGAATTGAGATAGTCCCCAAAGCGGATCGAGGTAATCTGGTCGAGACTGACTTCGACGTTGTCCGAGGTGAAGTTGCGCAGACTCGTCGTCATCAACCGCACGAGGCGGTCGAAGACGATTTCCAGCATGGGCAGGCGTTCGTAGGAGATGAGCGCCGAATTGATGATCGCGCGCACGCCGGTGCGCCCCGCATCGTCGTCTTCGCCGACGCCGAAGCCCAGGAGGCTGTCGATTTCATCCTGGTTGAGGATGCGTTCGGCCGACGCATCCTCGTCAGCGGCGAGCCCGCCTTCGCCCTCCGTCTTCCACTCGACGTTTTCGGCGGCGGCGCCTTCTGCCGCGTCAGCGCTCATCTATTGCACCATCATCTCTTCGATCAGCACGGCGTTGGCTTGCGCCGGCGCGATCGCGAGATTGACCCTGCGCAGCAGTTCAAGCCGCAGCCGGTAGGCGCCAGCCGATCCGGCAAGATCGTCGGTGCGCAATTCGCGCAGGAAGCCGTTGAACTCATCGCTGACGCGCGGCAGCTGCGTCGTCAGCGCTGTGACGACCTGCTGGTTCGGCGCTTCGATGGTGAGCTTCAGCTTCAGGAACGCCGGGCGACCGTCCGGGCCGTTTATGTTCACCAGCAGCTCGGGCATGGTGACGAACACCACTCCCTCGCCCTGCGTGATGGTGGTGCCGTTCGGGCCGGGTGCGGCTTCGCCCAAATGTTCGTCGGCCTTCGCCTTCGCGTGGGCGGCGTCGGCGTGCTGTTCGGGGCGACCGCCATTGAACAGAAGCAGATACGCAGCCGCGCCGCCGCCGCCGAGCACGAGCACGGCAGGCAGGATGAAGAAGAGAACGAGCTTCTTGCCCGACATCTTCTTCTTGGCGGGAGCCTCTCCTTCCGCGGCCTCGCTGTTCTCATTGGCGGCGGCCTCGGGCTTCGACGCGTCGTCAGCTTCGGTTTCGGCGGCGTCCGCCTTTTCTTCCTTCTTCTTCTTCTTGCCCAGCATGACGGAATCGCTCGCGGTTTTGCTTCCTGCCTTGGTGCGCGGCGCTGGTTAAGGATTGGTAGCTACTCGGCAAATCTTGCCGGGAGACGGCAAGAAAGACCGTGGCGTCAACCATGCGCGTCGAGCCCCTGTCCGCAAAATCAACCGCTTAACGTTTGGCTCGCGCCTTGCATCGTTAACCCTGATGGATAACGCCCTCTTGCTCGGCCTGCAGACGGAGCGGGTGCTGCAGCGACGCCTGGATGTCGCCGCCAACAACCTGGCCAATGTGAACACGACGGGTTTCAAGGCCGACGAATTGCTGACTGAAGAAGTCGACAACACCGGCGCGAGCGCGGAAGTCGGTCCGACCGATATCCGTTTCGTGCGCGACGTCGGCGTCGGGCGCGATATGCGCCAAGGCGAGGTCGCAAGCACGGGCAATCCGCTCGATGTCGCCATCGAGGGCAACGGCTTTTTCATGGTGCAGGGCCCGAACGGCCAGCCCATGTACACGCGCGATGGCGCGTTTCACTTAACGGGGGATGGACAACTCGTGACCGGCGACGGTCGCGCCGTCCTGAACTCGGGGGGAGCGCCGATTACGATCGAATCGGACAGGGGCGAAAGCCCGCAGATCGGTCGTGACGGCGCTATTACCGTGGCCGGCAACGAGGTCGGCCGATTGGGCGTGGTGATGTTCGCCGCGCCCGGCGCGCTCTCAAAGGTCGGGGACAACCTTTGGGACGCGCAGGGTCAAGCGTCCGAGCCCTTCGACGGCGTCGTCATGCAAGGCGCGCTCGAAGGATCGAACGTTCGGCCCGTCGTTGAGATCACGCGACTGATCGAGATTTCGCGTGCCTACCAATCCGCGGCGCAATTCGTCGCCAACGCGGATTCATTGCGGCAGCGGGCGATCCAAACGCTCGGCCAAGCTTAAGGATAGGTCCCATGCGCGCGCTCTCCATTGCCGCAAGCGGCATGCAAGCCCAGCAGATGAACGTCGACGTCATTTCGCACAACATCGCGAACATGAACACGACCGGCTACAAGCGTCAGCGCGCCGAATTCGAAGACATGCTCTATCAGAACGTCGAGCGGCCAGGCTCCACGTCTTCGTCGAACGGCACAGTGCTGCCGATGGGCATTCAGCTGGGCGCCGGGGTGCGTGCGAGCGCAGTCGGACGCATCACCGAACAGGGCGGCATGAGTCAGACCGGCAACGCCTACGACCTGGCGATTGACGGCCGCGGCTATCTGCAAGTGACGCTGCCATCCGGACAGATCGCCTACACGCGCGCCGGCAACCTCGCCGTCAACGCCGACGGGCAGATCGTCACCGCTGACGGCTATCCGATCGAGCCGAACATCACGGTGCCGCAAGAAGCCACCGCCATTCAGGTTTCGCGCGACGGCATCGTGGAAGCGACGCTAACCGGCCAGACCGCGCCGCAACAGCTCGGCCAGCTCGAGATCGCCACCTTCGTGAACCCGGCCGGCTTGGAAGCGATTGGCGACAATCTCTACCTCGAGACGCCGGCGTCGGGCGCCGCCAATACCGCAACTCCCGGCTCGCCCGGCTATGGCACGCTGATGCAAGGCTACCTCGAACTATCCAACGTCAACGCGGTGGAAGAAATCTCATCGCTGATCGTCGCTCAGCGCGCTTACGAAATGAACGCGCGGGTGATCACCGCAGCAGATGAAATGCTGCAAACGACGACTCAGGTACGCTGAGGGCTCTTCAGGAGGGAGCCGCTTCCATGTTGCGTCGGTTCTGCGCTGCGCTGTGCATCTTCTTCTCGTTGTCCGCCGGGGTTGCGCTCGCGGACAGCGTCACGTTGCGCAACCGCATCGAAGCCAATGGCGCCATGGTTACGCTCGGCGATGCGTTCGAAGGCACGGGCTCGCTGTCGGGTCGTCCAATCGCGCCGGCGCCTGCCGCGGGCCAGGTCGGCACTTTACCGATGGCGGTGCTCACTGCCGCCGCTTCAGCTGCAGGCTTCGATTGGACGCCGCCTGCGGGCGTCGACGCCGTGCAGGTCGTGCATCCAGCTGGCGCGCGCGCCACAGTCGCACTGCCCAATTCCACAAATGCTGCGGCCAACGCGCCGCCCAGCGCCTC
>JAFEDV010000454.1 GCA_018241475.1 Pseudomonadota bacterium
AGCAGGGCCTGTGCGTCGCGCGCGAGGCGGGCGTCGAGAGCACGCACGACAATGCGCAAGGTTTACGCTCCGGCGCCTGGTCCACCCCACGTGGAACTTGGGTTGCTCTTATGACGGCTTCGGGCGACGAAGAAAATCGACAAGGTAAACGGGAACGATCATGGCCAGCGGACCGCTCGATGGCGTCAAAGTGGTGGAGTTCGCCGGCATCGGGCCAGGACCCTTTTGCTGCATGTTGCTTTCGGACATGGGCGCTGACGTCGTCCGCATCGACCGGCCCAGCGGACGCGCCATGCGGAATGATGTTACCGCTCGAGGCCGGCGTTCCATCGCGCTCGACATGAAGCAGCCGGAAGACATCGAGGTTGCACTTGCGCTGATCGCCAAGGCCGACATCCTGATCGAAGGATTCCGTCCAGGCGTCATGGAGCGTCTGGGGGTGGGGCCCGACGCCGCCTTCGCGCGCAATCCGAAGCTGGTTTACGGGCGGATGACGGGATGGGGTCAAAACGGCCCGCTGGCGCAGGCCGCTGGGCACGATCTGAACTATATCGCGCTCTCCGGCGCGCTTTATGCGATGGGGCGCAAAGATACGCCGCCGCCGCCGCCGCTCAATCTCGTCGGAGATTATGGCGGCGGCGCGCTCTATCTCGCGATGGGCGTGCTCGCGGCGTACATCGAAGCGCAGCGATCCGGAAAAGGGCAGGTCGTCGATGCCGCCATAACCGATGGCGCCGCCTCACTGATGGGCGTGATGTACGGTCTGCGCGCTTCCCAGATCTGGACCGACGAGCGCGAAGCCAATCTCTTGGACGGCGGCGCGCATTTTTACGACGTCTATGAAACCAAGGATGGCCGGTACGTTTCGATCGCGCCAATCGAACCGCAATTCTACGCGCTGTTGCTGGAAAAGACAGGGCTGAAAGAGGACCCGGCGTTCGCCGCGCAGATGCTCAAGAGCGAATGGCCGGCGTTGAAAGAGAAGCTCTCGGCGCTTGTTAGAACGAAAACGCGCGAGGAATGGAGCGCGCTGCTCGAAGGCACGGATGTCTGTTTTGCGCCGGTGCTCACCATGGCGGAAGCGCCGAACCATCCCCACAACGTGACCAGGGACACGTTCGTCGAGGTCGCGGGGCTCATACAGCCTAACGCCGCGCCGAAATTTTCGCGCACCCCCGGGGCGATTCAGGGACCCGCCGCCCAGCCGGGCGCAAATGGCGCGGAAATCCTGGCTGACTGGGGAATATCGGCCCGCCCAAGATAATTTTCCCGTTCAGACCCGGTTCAAGCCGGATTTGCTTTTATCATCCCCGGTTCTGGACGATTTTCGTCCCTCGCTCGTACCAGGGCCAAGTTCTCGTTCCCAATCCCGGGGACGAAACAGAGCGCCAGCCGCCGGCTCAGCGGCTGGCGCAATCTGTTTCTGAGGAGGTGTCACCCGCCTCAAATATTGCGCCGCAGCGTCAGGCTGCTAACACGCGCACATGGCAAACAAGGTCTATGCAAACGCCAAATCCGCACTCGAGGGGCTCACCTTCGACGGCATGATGGTGATGTCCGGCGGTTTCGGGTTGTGCGGTATTCCCGAGAACCTGATCCTGGCGCTGCGCGACAGCGGCGCGAAGAATTTGACCGTCATCTCAAACAATGCCGGAGTAGACGATTGGGGCCTGGGACTGCTGCTCGAAACCAAACAGATCAAGAAAATGATTTCGTCGTACGTCGGCGAGAACAAGGAATTCGCGCGCCAATTCCTGGCTGGCGAATTGGAACTCGAATTCAACCCGCAAGGCACATTGGCCGAACGCTGCCGCGCCGGCGGCGCAGGCATCGCCGGCTTCTACACCAAGACTGGGGTCGGCACGCTTGTCGCCGAAGGCAAGGAAACGAAAATCTTCAATGGCGAGACCTATTTGCTCGAGACGGGCCTCGTCGCCGATCTGTCCATCGTGAAGGCGTGGAAGGGCGATAAGGAGGGCAACCTCATTTATCGCGAAACCGCCCGCAACTTTAATCCGATGATGGCGACCGCCGGAAAGAAGTGCGTGGCCGAGGTCGAGATCCTGGTGGAGACCGGCGATCTCGATCCCAACGCGATCCATACGCCCGGCATCTTCATCGACCGCATCGTGCAGGGCAGCTTCGAAAAGCGGATCGAACAACGAACCACGCGCAAGCGGGAGAAAGCCTGATGCCCTGGACACGCGACGACCTCGCCAAGATCGCGGCGCGCGAATTGCGCGACGGTTTCTACGTCAACCTCGGCATCGGCATCCCGACGCTGGTGGCGAACTACATTCCGCAAGGCATGGAAGTGACGCTGCAGTCGGAGAACGGCATGCTCGGCATGGGACCGTTTCCCTACGAAGGCGAAGAGGACCCCGACCTCATCAACGCCGGCAAGCAAACCATCACGGCGCTGCCGAAGACGTCCTTTTTCTCCTCCGCTGACTCCTTCGGGATGATCCGCGGCGGCCACATCGATCTCTCCATCCTGGGCGCGATGGAAGTCACGGACCGCGGCGATCTCGCCAATTGGATGGTGCCAGGAAAAATGGTGAAGGGCATGGGCGGGGCAATGGACCTCGTCGCCGGCGTGAAGAAGGTGGTCGTGGTGATGGAGCACACGTCAAAGGACGGCGCGCCGAAACTTCTGAAGAAGTGCACGCTGCCGCTGACCGGCGTGAACGTGGTCGATCTCGTCATCACCGATCTGGGCGTCTTCGCAATCGACAAGCATGGGCAGGCGTCGATACGGTTGCTGGAGCGCGCAGAGGGCGTCTCGCTCGACGAGATCAAGGCGAAGACGGAAGCGCCGTTCGTGGCGGCTTAGCCGCGGAAGACGATCAGCCGCGCGGCCGAATAATTCCAGATCAGCGTGAGGCCGGTCGCCAGCGCCCAGGCGACCACGTACCAGAGGCCGAAGCTCATCAAGGCCTGAAAGATGAGCGTGTTGATACCGAGGCCGACCAGGCTGGTGGCCGCAAACCTGAGCATGCCATAGCCCATATGGCTCCGCGTCCCGGCAAAGGTGAAATAGCGGTTCATCAGGTAGTTGGCCGTCGCTGCAAACACGAAACCCACGGCGTTGGCGACGAGTTTATTGGTGTGCGCCAGTTCAACGAGCCCGACCAGCATCGAGAACTGGGTCATTGCGGCGATCCCGCCGACGACGGCGAAGCGCAGGAATTGAGCCGGATGGATGTTCGCCACGGCCCGCCGGAGGCCTTTCTGATGCTTTCCCGACGAGGCGTCCGACATGGCGCGCACAAAGCATTGCACTGCTCGTGGCGCAATACGGCTCACCCACGCCCTACCCCTGCTCCCGCGACAAGGGAGCTATGTAGCGGGGGGAGGGGCAAGGCTTGGCCCTGCCGCAATTGGCCCTATAAGTCGGGCCCCCTCTGAGCTTGGCTGCGGGAATAATGACGACGCGCGACGCGCCGGCCGAGGCCGGCGATGCGAAAACATGGACTTACGAGCGCCTCGTGATCGCTGGGATCGTGGGGCTGGTGCTCGTGCGGCTGATGGTGGCCGCCAATATGCCGCTAGCCAGCGACGAGGCGCTCTATTGGCGGTACTCGCGGTATCTGGCGCCCGGCTACCTCGATCATCCGGCCATGAACCCGTTCCTGATCCGGCTGGGCACGACGATGTTCGGCGATACGCCGTTCGGCATCCGGCTGTTTGCGGTGTTGACAGCGCTGCCCGCCAGCTGGGCGGTTTGGCGGGCGGGCGCTCTGCTAGGTGGAATCGCGCGAACCGGCGCCACTGCGGCGCTCTTCTTCAACCTCACGCTCACCATGAATATCGGTTCGCTGCTGGCGACATCGGACGCCTCGGTGGTCATGACGAGTTGCTTTGTGCTGTGGGCGCTGGCGAAACTCAATCAAACCGATCGCGGCGTTTGGTGGCTGGCCGTCGGCCTCGCACTCGGCGTTGGCATGTGGGCGAAATACACGACCGCGTTCCTTGCTGTGGGAATCGCCGTCTGGCTTCTGGTCGTTCCCGACAAGCGCAAGTGGTTCTTCAATCCATGGCCTTATCTCGGCGCACTGGTCGCGCTGATCGTGTTCGCGCCGGTGCTGATCTGGAACGCCAATCACGAATGGGCCTCCATCGCCTACCAGTCGAGCCGGATCGTCACGCATCATTTCCGCCTCCAATACCCGATCGAGTTGCTCGGCTCACAGATCGGCATCGCCACGCCGCCCATCTTCATTCTCGGCGTCATCGGCATCATCTGGGGCTATAATGATGCGTCGCGCCGCAACGTCGCGGTTCTGATGTTCGCGCTGATTGCGCCGGTGCTGCTCTACTTCCTGTGGCATTCGTTGCACGAACGCGTGCAGGGCAATTGGCCGGAATGCATCACGCCAGCGCTGGTGTGCGCGGCGGCGCTTGCGGTGCAGTTGCTGGCGGGAAGAACTGGCGCGAGCGCTGCCGTTGCGCGCTGGTCGGACCGGCTTGCCATTCCGGTCGCGCTCTTCTTTGCCGGGTTGATCTACGCGCAGGCCCTTTTCGGCGTGATTCCCCTCCGCCGCGATCCGACATCGCGGCTCCTCGGGGGAGGGTGGCCGGAGCTCGCGCGCCAGATCGACGACATGCGCCGCTCGGTCGGCGCCCAGGTTCTGCTGACCACGGATTACACGCTGGCGAGTTCGCTCACCTACTACCTGCCGTCGCACGCGCCGGCCGAGCAGATGAACGACCGCGTGCGCTGGGCCAATGAGCCGCAGCCGCCAGCGGCGCTGTTTAGCCAGCAAATGCTCTATGTTTGCAAGCAGCCCTGCCCATATGCCGGTCAATTGCGAAACCGCTTTGCGGAAGCCGAATTGGTGGGCAGCGCCAACCGCGTCCGCCGCGGCGTCGTGGTTGAGCAGTATTCCGTTTATCGCGTGCGTGGGCAGGTGCGCCCGACGCTCGATCCGATGTATCCTATCCGCACCAAGGCCTCGGAACGATATGTCCTTTGAGCTGAAACCCGTGCCGTCGCCGCGGCCGAGCAAAACCGACCTTTCGGTCGTGCTGCCGATCTATGACGAAGAGGAAAGTCTAGGGGAGCTGCTCGACAACCTTTTCGCAGTACTGGATGGGCTCGGCCGCACTTACGAAATCTGGTGCGTAAACGACGGCAGCCACGATCGCTCCAGTGAGATTCTGCACGAAATTGCCAAGCGTCGCCCCGAACTCCACGTTCTCGATTTCCGCCGCAACTTCGGTCAGACCGCGGCGCTGCAAGCCGGCTTCGACCACGCGCGCGGCGACATCATCGTTACGCTCGATGCGGATTTACAGAACGATCCGGCCGACATTCCACGGCTGCTCGAGAAACTCGATGAGGGCTATGATGTCGTCTCAGGTTGGCGCGCCAACCGCAAGGACGCAGCCATCAGCCGCAACTTGGTGAGCCGCATCGCGAACGGCATCATTTCTCACATCTCGGGCGTGAAGCTGCACGACTATGGCTGCACGCTGAAGGCATACCGGCGCGATGTTATGAGCGGCGTGAGGCTCTATGGAGAAATGCACCGCTTCATCCCGATCTACGCGAGCTGGCGCGGTGCGCGCGTCGTGGAGATGCCCGTGGGCCATGCGGCGCGCCGCTACGGCAAGTCCAAGTATGGTTTGAACCGCATCTTCAAGGTCGTGCTCGACCTGATGGTCCTCAAGTTCCTCGAAAGCTACCTCGTCAAGCCGATCTATGTATTCGGCGGCTTTGGCCTCTTCTCGATCGTGCTTTCCTTCATCACGCTGGCCGGGGCCATTGCGCTCAAACTGTTCGCGCATACGTCTCTTATTCAGACGCCGCTGCCGCTCCTGGCCGCGATGCTTTTCCTCATGGGCTGCATGAGCATCCTCTTGGGCCTGCTGGCGGAAATCATGACGCGCACCTACTTCGAATCCCAGGGCGGACGCCCCTACGCCGTGCGCAACATCAAAGAGAACGAGTAGGGCATGTGCGGGATCGCGGGCTTTGTGGGCGTCGGGGAACGAAGCGATCTGGCCGCAATGACCAAGGCCCTCGCCCATCGCGGGCCTGACGGCGAGGGCGAATACATTGACGCCGAGCGGCGCGTTTTCCTTGGCCACCGTAGGCTCGCAATCGTCGATATTGCCGGCGGCGCCCAGCCGATGTGGAACGCCGAAGCAACGATCGGCGTCGTTCAGAACGGCGAAATCTACAACCATGTCGAGCTGCGCCGCGAATTGCAGTCCAAGGGCTATCGCTTTCTCACCGATCA
>JAFEDV010000455.1 GCA_018241475.1 Pseudomonadota bacterium
CCTCACCGTCATGAGCCTTTGAGCCAATTCTGCTCTCAATCTCATGCTCCAATGCCGTAGTCAGGCAAAAAACACACTGACGACAGGCGTTTTCGTTGTCTGGTTATCCAGGCAGAAACGGAAAAGGCGCCATCCAGGAATTGGGAAAACACCCAATCCGATGTGCGCCAACCAGCAAGGATCGCGCCAAGCGAAGGTCTATGAATAGGTCCGACCAGGCCGTGGCAAGTCAAGAGCGGAACCTCCGTCCGCCCGAAGACGATGCGCCTCCGCCGCGCCGGCTGTTGATCGGCTGGGGCACGGCTGTCGCCGCCCTGGCGGTGAGCACGGCGGCCTTGGGGTTTGTCCTTTGGCTGGCGCGATTTCCGATCGCCCAGTTCTTCCTGAGTTCGGCCCTCGCGGAGCGCGGCGTCGAAGCGGACTTCCAGGTCGTCCAGCTCGACTTCGGCCACATCGTGCTGAACGGCGTGCGGATCGGCTCCGCGCAAGCCCCGGATGCATCGATTGCGACGGTTACCGCGGCGTGGGACTGGCGAGGCCTCGCACCGAGCGTCAGAAGCCTCCGCTTCGTCGAACCGCGCCTTCGGCTGCGCCTCGATAACCGCGGGCGCCTTTCGGCAGGCGCGCTCGATCATGTCGGCGGCGCGCCAAGCGGACATCGCCCGCAAGTCCCTGAACTCGAAGTCGTCGTCGAACGCGGAGTGCTGCAGGTCGACGCGCCATTTGGGCCCTTGGTCGCGGACGTGAGCGCTCACGGCGTTCTTGGCGAGGACTTCTCGGCGCTCGGACGCTTACGGCCGATCACCGGCGCTCGGCGCAACTACGCGATCCTGGAGGGCGCCGGAAGCTTCGTTGTCGTCTCGCGCGCGCATGAAATAGGACTTCGCGTCGACGCCAACGCTCAGAGCCTGTTGTGGGGCGATGCACGCGTATCGGGTCTCGCTCTGCGGGGTCTTGTGCGTGCGCCGCTCGATCTTTCGCGTTACGAACTTGACGCCGCCTGGCGCGTCGGCGCGCTCAACTCCAATGCGCTCTCGGCGGATGCGTTGGATGGCGGCGCAGCGTTCGTCGCCGCCGCGCGTGACGACAGTCTGCTCGCTTCGACGTGGCGCGCGCGAGCGCGAGCGGGCGCTGAACGCCTGACGCTCGGCGGCGCTTCGTTCACGACCGCGCGTCTCGACGGCGGGCTCGACGGACGCGACATGCGCGGCCAGGGTCGTTGGGCGCTGAGCGGCGAAAGCTTTCAGGGGTTCTCCCTCATCTCGGAGCGGGCGACAGCGTCGGGTGTGCTCGCCGTCAACCTCGCCGGCGCCGGCGGCGCCGATGCAACCGGCGTCATCGCGATGACGCGCGCACGATTGGACCCCGGCGCCCGGCGCATAGTAGACTCGATGTTGCCCGGCCTCGGCGGTACGCCGCTTGCACCCACTTTCGCCCAGGCCAATGCCGCACTGCGGCGCGGCGGCGCGAATTTCGCGTTGACGGCGCCGTTCAGCGCGCATTTCGAGTCCGGCATTCAACGTATCGTCTTCAATCGTGAGCTCTTCGCACACGCCGCCAGCGGCCTGCGCTTAAGCGTGGCGCCGCTGCGGGTCGACGCGCCGGGTTTGACGCTGGAATGGCCGGGCGCCTCGCTGCGCGGCGCCGTCGACGTCGAACTCTCGGGCGGCGGCGCGCCGACGGCGTCGATGCTGCTCGACACCGTACATTGGTCGCCGGGTGAGCCGCTTGAGGCCGACGGCACGCTGGCGCTCTCGCACTGGACCGCGGGAGACGCGAGCTTGAGCGCCGATCAACTCGATATCGGCATAAGCATCGGCACACGCGGCCAAGGCCGCATCGATTTGCGTGGACCGGCGCACATAACGGGGCCGTTCGGCGACGGCGAAGTGCGTGACATGGCGCCGAACCTCGACATTGGCATCGCGTGGGACGCCGGCTGGCGCATCGTTTCGAACACACCCTGTCTGACCGTCGCGCTTGGCGGTCTGAATGCGGCCGGACTCTCCTTCGACAGCGGCAGGCTCTCATTGTGCGCGCTCAACGGCGCACTCGCAGCGTCAGATGCGCGCGGCAATCTTGGCGGCGGCTTCCGAATTCAGGGGCTCGCCCTCAACGGCCGCATGGCGGGGCCCGAGGCACAGCCGGCGCGTCTTACCGCCGCGGAGGTCACCGGTCGATTTCACGGCGCTGGCGCGCAAGCGGAGCTTTCCATCGAGGCGAATCGACCGGCGCTTGAGATCAACGTGGCGGCGGACCATGTGCTGGCGTTGCGCGGCGCGCAGGTAACCGCCGACGCCGCGCTCGCGCACGACTGGCGTATCGACGGGCGTTTCCGTGACGGCGCTCTGAGCGATCCGGCGCTGCCGGGAACAGTAACGGCGATCGCCGGTCATTGGGCGGCGGCGCCCGAAGACGACAAGGCTGTCATCCGCGTCGACGCCGGCGAGGCGCTTCTAACCGCCAACCGACCGGCCAGCGATGCCGATCGCCCCCTCTTTCACCAGCTGCGGCTTGCCGGCTTTTCAGCCATTCTACGCGACGGAAACATCGATGCGCAGGGCGAGCTCGTGTTGGCGGAGCAAACGCATCAGCTCGCGCGCTTCACAGCCCACCACGATGTCGCCGCGGGCGCCGGCGGCGCCGTCGTCACCGGCGACTCCGTGACCTTCGATCGGACATTTCAACCGTATCAGATTTCCGAATTGGCGCGCGGCTTCGTCGACAACGTGCGCGGCAGCGTCGGTCTCAACGCCAACATCGACTGGACACGCAACAGCATTGCCGCGCACGGAGTTCTGCATCTGGATGGCGTGTCGCTGGCGACATCCACCATTCCGGTTATTCAGGGCGTGCGCGGCGACGTCGCGTTCAACAATCTCTTCAGTCTGACGACGCCGCCGGGTCAAGAAATAACCATCGACGCGCTCAACCCGGGTCTCGTCGTTCACAATGGGCGGGTGCGTTTCCAATTGCTGCCCGGGCGCCGCATCGGCATCGAGCGCGCGGAGTTCGACTTCGCCTCCGGCACTTTGTCCATGACGCCGACGATAATCCCCATTGGCGCAGAGGAGACACGCTTCGAGCTTTCGCTGCACAACGTCGATGCGAGCGCGCTTCTCGCCACGCTCAACATTCCCGACCTCTCAGCGACCGGCAAGATCGACGGGGCTTTTCCGCTGCTGCTTACGCGTCGGACGGCGCTCATCCAGAACGGCGCGCTGTATGCGCAGCGCGGGGGCGGTACAATCTCCTATGTCGGTCACGCCGGCGATAGCGCGACCGGCGCGGCCCGCATTGCATTCGACGCGCTGAAGTCATTCAGTTACGATGATCTCCACATCGCGCTGAATGGCGATCTCTCCGGCGAGATCGTGTCGGCAATTCAATTTCACGGCCACAATTCCGGGCGCCCTGTCGATCTTGGGCCCATCGGGGCCGTGCCCGGACTCGGACACATCACCGTGCACGGCGTTCCGTTCGCGTTCCAGGTGCAAGTCACCGCGCCGTTCCGCAGCCTTGCCGAAACGGCTGCCTCGCTCAGCAATCCGAACGCCATTCTCACCCGCGCGCGGAATGCCGAACCCGCTCCCCAACCGGTTGACCAACGACCGCAAGGTCCGAGATAAGGTTCAGGGCGCGTTCAGGCGGACTGCGCTAACCGAGGACCAGGAGCACGATAATGAGCGTGCGCGCGCAAGTATTGGCGGGATTAGCGACGGCGGCTGTCGCCGGCTGCGTTCCAGTGCAGATTCAAGCGCCGGATCGCCCCATCGAAATCAACCTCAACGTCAACATCCGCCAAGAAGTTATCGTGCGGCTCGAGCATGACGCGGAAGATTTGCTGCAACAAAACCGGGATCTGTTCTGAGGCTAGCCATGGCGCACGTACGCATCATTGATCTAGTGGCGCCGGCGCTCATGGGCGCGTTCCTGCTCGCGGCCGCGCTGGCGACGCCCGCACGCGCGCAGGCGACCGACCCGGTTATCGCGCAAGCGCGCGCGGCGGAACAAGTCGGCGAGCAGGCCGACGGCTATCTCGGGATCGTGCCAGGCGCGGCAGTGTCGGCGGATGTCCGCAGCCATGTCGATCAGATCAACATTCGCCGCCGCGCCCTCTACACACGCCGCGCCCAGCAGCGGAGCGTTTCGGTGAACGAGATGGCCGCGGCTGTGGCGTGCGAAATCTTCCAGAGCCGCATAGCCCTGGGTGAGCGCTATCGCGATGAATCGGGCCAGTGGCGGCAACATTCCGCGGCGCAGGCTGTAACGAGGCCGAGTTTCTGCCCTTCATAGGGCAATTCGCCCATGGCGAGGCGCGTGCAGCGCGCCTAAGTAGGCCAATGTGAAAGTCTTCCTGCTCACGATCTCGCTTGGCGGCATCCTGGCGATGGTGATGTTCGGGTTCCTGGCCGATTGGGACCCCTCCTACATGAGCTTCAACGGCTGGATTGCGCTGATGCTATGCACGATCTTCACGCTCGGCGTCGGCGGCGGGCTGATGGCTCTGGTCTTCCATTCGGCGCGCCACGGCTACGACGACCAGATCGAGGTCGACGTCCCGCCATCCGATCCCGAATGATCATTTATGGTCTTTTTGAGCATAAGGTGGTAGCCTAGCGCTTGATGGCCGCGCGCAAGCCTTCCAACGGCAAAGTTCGCTTCGAGTCGCTCTACGCGCACGGTTTTGCGCGGGTGGCTGCGTGCGCGCCCCGTGTATTCGCCGCCAACCCTGACGCAAACGCCGCCGCCATTAACCATTTCGCGCAAGAGGCGCACGCTGCAGGCGCAGCCATCCTGCTTACTCCCGAACTCTCGGTTTCCGGCTACGCGATCGACGATCTTCTGCTTCAGGACGCGCTGCTGGACAGCGTTGAAAATGCGCTGGCGACGCTGAAACGCGAGACTACGGCGCTGACGCCGGCGGTCGTCGTCGGTGCGCCGATGCGCGCGGGTGGGGCGATCTACAATTGCGCCGTTGTGCTCCATCGCGGGCGCGTGCTCGGCGTCGTGCCGAAGAGCTTCCTGCCAAACTATCGCGAATATTATGAAAAGCGCCACTTCGCGGCCGCCGCCGACGCGCCGGAAACCGTGGTCCGTCTGCTTGGCGAGGACGTTCCGTTCGGCGCAAACCTCACCTTCGCCGCAAGCGATGTGCGCGATTTCGTGTTTCACATCGAAATCTGCGAGGACTTTTGGTCGCCAACCCCGCCCTCCACCATGGGCGCGCTAGCTGGCGCGACTGTGTTGCTCAATCTCTCCGCCTCGAACGTAGTCATCGGCAAGGCTGAGGACCGCGCCATCCTGTGCGACGCGCAATCGCGGCGCACCACCTCGGCTTACGTTTTCGCCGCAGCCGGGCGCGGCGAGTCCACGACAGACCTCGCCTGGGATGGGCAGATCGTCGCTTACGAGATGGGCGAGAAGATCGCCGAGGGCGAACGCTTCGCACGCGATGCAGGACTGGTGACCGCCGACATCGATGTGCAGCGCATCGCGCAGGAACGTCGCCGCCTCTCGAACTTCCGTGACGCGGTCTCGCGGAACAAGGACGCTCTTTCCCGTTTTCGCCGCATCGAGTTTGCGCTGGAGCCGCCCGGCGGCGTACTGCCGCTCAGGCGCGCCGTCGATCGGCTGCCGTTCGTTTCGGACGATCCGGCGAAGCGCGACCGCGATTGTTATGAAGCCTACAACATTCAGGTCGCCGGCCTCGCCCAGCGCCTGGAAGCGACAAGGACGCAGCGCGTCGTCATCGGCGTCTCGGGCGGCCTCGATTCGACACAGGCGCTGATCGTGGCCGCGCGCGCGTTCGACCTCGTCGGCTTGCCGCGCAAGAACATCATCGGCGTGACCATGCCGGGCTTCGCCACCAGCGACGCGACGAAGGCCAGCGCCTGGGCGCTTATGAATGCGCTCGACGTCGATGGCCGCGAGGTCTCGATCGAGCCTCTCGCGCAGCGCATGCTCGAGGATCTCGAGCATCCCGCGGCGCGGGGCGAACCGGTGTACGACATCGCCTACGAAAATGTGCAGGCGGGCATCCGCACCGACTACCTCTTCCGGCTCGCAAACAAGGAAGGCGGCTTCGTCATCGGGACTGGCGATCTCTCCGAACTGGCGCTCGGCTGGTGCACCTATGGCGTTGGCGATCACATGTCGCACTACAACGTCAATACCGGTGCGCCCAAGACGCTCATCCAGCATCTCATCCGTTGGGTGACGGAAAGCCATATCTTCAAGAACGAAACATCAGACGTCTTGCGACGGGTGCTTGAGACCGAAATCAGCCCCGAGCTGATCCCGGGCGAGACCGCGCAAAGCACCGAGGCCGCGATCGGTCCGTATGAACTTCAGGATTTCAATCTCTATTGGCTCACCCGCTATGGCATGAGTCCAAGCAAGATCCTGTTCCTGGCCTGGACGGTCTGGCGCGAAAAGTATGACTATCCCACCTTGCGCAAGTGGCTGGAGGTCTTCCTCAAGCGCTTCTTCGCCAACCAATACAAGCGCTCGGCGACGCCGAACGGACCGAAAATTGTCTCCGGCGGGGCGCTCTCGCCGCGCGGCGACTGGCGGATGCCGAGCGACGTGTCCGCCGAAGCTTGGCTCGCGGAGCTCTCGGCGAACGCGCCGGATACGCTGGATTAGGATGATGCCGCGCCCTTCCCTCGACGATCTGATTGCGCTCGCGGTCGCTGCTGGCAGGGAAATCATGGCCATCCGCGCCGACGGCGTTTCCGCGACCAAGAAGCTCGACGGCTCGATCGTGACATTGGCGGATCATCGCGCCGAAGCCATGATCGAGGAGGGTCTCGCACGTCTCGCTCCCGGCGTGCCGATGATCGGCGAAGAAGCTGTCGCCCAGGGGCGCATCCCCGAACGCGGGGATACGTTCTTCTGCGTCGATCCGCTCGACGGCACCCGCGGCTTCGCCAAAGGCGGCGACGAATTCACCGTCAACATCGCGTTGATCGAGCGCAGCGCCCCGGTGATGGGCGTGGTGTATGCGCCCGCAAGCGGCGAACTCTATGCCAGCATGCCGGGGCGCGCGCTGAGGGGGAAGCGGGACCCCAGGAGTCAGACCTCACTCGCCGCCCTCTCGCCCATTCACACGGCCTCGTCCTCGCCGCCGTGGCGAATTGTTGCGTCGGATTTTTCCGGCCGCAATGAGCGCACCGGCGCGTTCGTGAAGGCGCTCAACGGCGTTGCGACACACGCGAGTTCGTCCATCAAGTTCTGCCGCATTGCCGAAGGCGCGGCCGATCTTTATCCGCGCTTCGGCGAGGTGAGCGAATGGGATGTCGCCGCCGCACATGCGATCCTGCTTGCAGCGGGCGGCGACATCATGAGTCTCGACGGCACGCCTCTGCATTACGGCTTGCGCAGAGACGACTTCACCATTCCAGGCTTCGTTGCGTTTGGCGGCAGCGCAGCTGCAAACGCTGCGCGCGCCGCACTCTAACGCACCCGCTGCTGCGGCGCTTGCGGGGCGCGCACGACTTGACCGCCCGGCTCCTGAAACGCCAACAGAATGATGCGGAACTGCAGCACGGCGTTCGGCGGGATCGCCGGCGGTTGCCCTTCGGCGCCATAACCGAGCGCCGGCGGGAAGGTCGCCATCACTTCGTCGCCGGGCCGCATGTGCTCGATCGCCTCGGCAAAGCCTGGGACGACCCCGGCAAGCGGAAATTGCGCCGGCTGGTTGCGAGCGATGGAAGAGTCGAACACCTCCCCGCTGCTAAGCTTGCCTTCATAGTGGACGAGCACGGCGGCGTTTGCGCTCGGCTGCGGCAAGGATTGATTGCCGCCGCGATGGCGGAATTGCAGCAGGAGGCCGGAAGGGAGCGCTTCGACGGCTGGCTGCGCCCGCACTTGTGCGAGGAACGCATCGTTGCCGGCGCTGGCCTGCTGCGCCGCTTGTTCGTCGGCCTTTTCGCTGCGCGCGATTTCGGACATGACGCCGGCGTCGCTGCCGGTTTGGCCACAAGCGGCGACCGTCACGATCGCGGCGAACAATGTTTTCCTGATCATCTGTGGAGCGCTTCCGTTTGTTCGATGGTCCAGCGTTCGGCGATGGCGGCGCGCTCCCACTCCAGGAAGGCTGCGTCCGCAAGTATCGTTGCGCAATAGGCTTGCGCTTGCGGCGAAATTTCGACCGCATAGGTGCGCAGCCGCGTGGCGACCGGCGCAAACATGGCGTCGGCGATCGAGCGTCCGCCAAACAGGTACGGCCCCCCGGATCGGTCCAGCAGGTTGCTCCAGATCGATTCAAGCTGCTTCAAGTCCGCGCGCGTGTCGCCGGGCCAGTCCGGCGCGTGTTCGAGACGACGTCGGATGTTCATCGACATGTCGCGCCGCAGCGCGGCAAAGCCTGCGTGCATTTCTGCAGCCGCGGACCGCGCCTGCGCGCGAACGAGGGCGTCTTGCGGCCACAGCGATGGCGTCTGTTCGGCCGCCCATTCGCAAATCGCCAGGCTCTCGTAGATCGCCACGCCGCTGACGTGCAGGGCCGGCACGCGGCCGCTCGGAGACACCTCCCGCACTTCCTTGATCTGCGAGCGGCCATAGCCTTCCACGTCCAGCGGTATGACGCGTTCTTCGAAGGCGATGCCGCCCCATTTGAGCGCGAGCCACGGGCGCATCGACCAAGACGAGTAGTTCTTGTTGCCAATGTACAGAACCGGATCCGACATGTGCGCGCTTGTTTCAGAGGCACAGGTTGGAATCAAGCAGCGTTCGTCGCTTCCCCACGGCATTGGCGGCGGCTAGTGTTGTGACGCGAGGCGGAGTGGGACGATGCGGTTCATCGCTGCGACGGCGGTTGTCTTGGGATGCGTGGCGACGGCGACGTTCGCCGGGCCGCCTGCAACATCGAGCCTGATCGAGTGGTCGCGCTCGTATCCGCATCATCTGGCCGCCGCATCCAAGGGCGATGGCAAGCCCGGCGCAGCGGGCGCCGGGGGCAACGACAGCTGTCAGTACGCCAACGATCACGAGTGCGACGAACCGGATATCGGCACTGGCGCGTGCCCGATGGGCACCGACTATTCCGATTGCGTGCATCTGCGCACCGGCGAAGACGATTCCTGCCGGTGGGCGCACGACGGCGAATGCGACGAGCCGAATTTCGGCTCCGGCGCCTGCACGCAAGGCACGGACCGCAGTGATTGCGGCGACATCGCCTGGCTACGCAACCAGAATGACAGCTGCGCGACCGCGTTCAACGGCGTGTGCGAGGAGCCCGGCCGCGGCAACGGTACGTGCGCGCGGCGCACCGATCGCGCCGACTGCCTCGGCCGCAACCGGCCGATGTCGATCAACGACCACTTCTTCGGCCATGACGATCGCGTGCTTGTGCCTGTGAACCAACCTCCGTGGCGCTACATCGGGGAACTCTCGATGGAACGCGGCGGCGCCTGCACTGCGACGCTGATAGCGCCCAACGTGATCGTCACTGCAGCGCATTGCATCAACGAAGACGACGGCGTCGATGCGCGCGCCACGTTCCACTCCGCCTCCGGAAACCTCAGCGCCCGCGTCGTGGCGTACCTGATCGATCGCCGATTCGATTATCACCGGTTCGCAAGCACCAACGACATCGACGGCCTCGACTGGGCGCTGCTGCGCCTTGACACCCCAATCGGCAACCAGCTGGGTTACGCCGGGGTCGAAAACCTGACCGGCCGCGGACGCCAAGCCGCGACAACGGCCAATCTCATGCAAGCAGGCTATGCCTGGGACACCGGCGCACACCTCGCCGGCGACCTGCGTTGCCATATCGTGGCCATCCATTCCGACAACACGTTTGCGCACGAGTGCGATACAACGCGCGGCGATTCCGGTTCGTCGTTCTTCGTGCCGAATGGCAATGGCTTCGCCGTCATCGGAGTCGATTCGAACTTCCGCTCCAATCACGGCGGTCCGATCATCAATATCGCGGTCAGCGCCGCGAGCTTCGAGCCACACGTTGCGGACTTTGTCGCCGGCCGCACTGGCGTGCGAGTCAACGCGAAGGGCAAATAAGACCCGTGACCATGGTCTCAGGTCGCGCGAAATCCGGCCCGTTCCCGGGTGACCGGCGCATGTCGGCGTGGTAGTGCAAGCGTGAGGGAATGGACGACGCGCGTGCGCGAAACTGACGGCGCGTCAAGGAGGGTGAGAATGCGTCAAGCTTTCAAAGTTTTGGCAATGGCAAGCGCCGTTGCCGCGCTAGCTGCTGCGGAGGCGCAAGCCGAACCCCACGCAACCGCCAGCACGACGCCGCAAGTGCCGCATTGCACGCGCAATGTCGGCACCATTTCGATCCGTAATGGCGACACCGCGGGCTGGAACACCTACCGCCTCGCGCCGCCAGCGGGTCTGCTGCGCGTGGTGATCCAACAATCCGGGTGCTTCACGGTTGTCGAACGCGGCGCCGGTCTCGACGCTGCGATGCAAGAACGCGATCTCGCCAGCGGCGGCAATCTGCAACGCGGCTCCAATGTCGGCGGCGGACAGATCCGCGCCGCCGACTATGTGTTGCTCGCGGATGTCGTGGCCCAGGACAACAATGCGAGCGGCGGCGGCGTTGGCGCTGCGGTCGGCGGCATGGTTGGCGGCACGCTTGGCGGCATCATCGGCGGCATAGGCGTGCGCAGCCAGACGGCGCAGACGACGCTTGCGCTCACCAACGTACGCACCACGGAATCGCTCTCGGCTGAAGGCAATGCCTCGAACCGCAACTTCATGTGGGGCGGCGTCGGCTTTCTGGGCGCGGGCGGCGCCGGACTTGGCGGCTACACCGACACGGACATCGGACGAGTCGTCACGGTGGCGTTCATCGACGCCTACACACAGCTGGTGCGCCAGCTCGGGGTGCTCGACACCGGCGGCTCGGCAGCCGCCTCCGCCCCGCAGCAAACCTATCGCACTACCCGCGCAACGGCTCTGCGCGAAGGGCCAGGCACGGGCCGCACGCTGCGAAACCTCTCCTCCGGCGCAACCGTTTACCCGACGGGCGAGCGTGAGGGCATGTGGTGGCGCGTGCACGACGAAAACGACAACGACGGCTGGGTGAACAACGATTATCTCGAGCCGGTTCGCTAGAGGACCGCCGCTCGCAGACGGGTCGGGCCGCGCATCCTCGGGTGCGCGGCCCTTTTTCTAGGCCGCTTCGCTTGCGATCGCATCGTGCTCGGCGACGAAGTGGCCGTGCCCTACCTCCAGCCATCGTGGGCGGTACTGCACCGCGCCAGGGTCGTCGACAATGCGCGACTTGAGGAAGCGCAGGCTCGCGCGCGTATCGAGCGGGCTCGGCAAATCGCCGACCAGCCGGACGCGCGGGCGCTCGCGTGCAAGCTGCGGATTCGGCGTCGGCGCCGCAGCGAGCAGCGCCTTCGTGTAGGGGTGCCGCGGATCGCGGAGAATGACCTCTGCCGGTCCGTATTCGACCGCGCGACCCAAGTAGAGGACGAGCACGTTGTGCGAAATCTCGCGCACGACGGCGAGGTCGTGACTGATGAACAGAAAACTGGTGTGGAATTCGCGCTGCAGATCGGCAAGCAGCTTGAGGATTTGCGCCTGGATCGACACGTCAAGCGCCGACACCGCTTCGTCACACACAACGAGCTTTGGCTTCAGCACCATCGCGCGCGCCACCCCGACACGCTGGTTCTGCCCGCCGGAAAGTTCATGCGGGTAGCGGTTGATGAGATCGGGGATGAGCCCGACTTGCTCCATCATCTGCTTGACTCGTTCCTCGCGTTCCGAGCGGCTCAGGTGCGGCGCAAACGCCAGCAGCGGCTCGGCGATCGAGGCGCCCAGCGTCATGCGCGGGTCGAGGCTCGCGAGCGGATCCTGGAATACGATCTGCAGGTCCTGCCGGGCGCGGCGCAGCGCCTCCTTCTCGCTTGGCAGCATGTTGCGGCCAAGGAAGGTCACCGCGCCCGCGGTACGCGGCAGCAATTGCACGACCGCCCGCGCGAGCGTGGACTTGCCGCAGCCAGATTCGCCGACGATGCCGAGCGTCTCCCCCGCCCGCAAGTCGAACGACACCCCGTCCACCGCGCGCAGCACCTTCTTCTTGGCGAACAGACCGTCGTCGACCTTGATCGGGAAATGTACGCGAACGTCGTCGACACTGAGGATCGGCGGCCCGTCTTGCGCGGGCGCGAGCGTCTGGGCGCGATCGCCGTCGATGCGCGGCACAGCCTTCAGCAACATGCGCGTATAGTCCGCCTTCGGGCGGGCGTAGATCTCATCTGCGGCGCCGGTCTCGACGATTTCGCCGTGCCGCATAACCGCCACGCGCTGCGCCATGCGCGCAATCACGCCCATGTCGTGGGTGATGAGCGCGACCGCCGTGCCGGTGTCGCGACGGAGATCTTCTATGAGGTCAAGCACCTGTGCCTGCACGGTCGCGTCGAGCGCGGTGGTCGGTTCGTCGGCGATGAGCAGTGCAGGTTCGCACATCATCGCCATGCCGAGCATGACGCGCTGGCGCATGCCGCCGGAGAGTTCGTGGGGATAGGATTTGAGCCGCTGCGTCGCTTCCGGAATGCGCACGCGCTCCAGCCATTCGATGGCGCGCTCGCGCGCGACCTGGCCTGCGACCTTGAAGTGATGGGCGAGCACCTCCGTCATCTGCGTTTCGATGGTGAGGTGCGGCGTCAACGCCGTCAGCGGATCCTGAAACACGAAGGCAACACTGCGGCCGCGAATCCCGTCCAGTTCGCCGCGACGCATGGTCAGCACTTCGCGGCCCTGGAATCTCACCTGGCCGGTAACAATGGCGCTCTCGGTGCTCAAGCCGAACGCAGCGAGGAACGTCTGGCTCTTTCCCGAACCGCTTTCACCGACGATGCCGAGACACTCGCCCTTCTCGATCGCAAGCGAGACGCCCTTGACGGCCTCCACCTCTTCGTCCGGCGTGTCGAAGGTTACGGCAAGGTTGGCAATCTCAAGGACGGTCTCGGCCATGCGCAACGAAGACTAGCGGCCAAGCCTTGAGAGTCCATCTCCGCCTGTGGCGCGCGGGCCGCGCGTGTGGGACAAGGCGTCAGGAGCACGTTCCATGGCCCAAATGAACTACCTGACGCCGTGCATCTTTGATTTCGGCGCGCTTTCGCAGCTGCCGAAAGTACTGAAAGGTCTGAACGTCACGCGCCCGTTCGTGGTCACCGATCCGGGGCTGAAGGCGAACGGCCTGCTCGACCGGCTGCTGGCGGCGCTCAGCGAACCGCCGGCCGGAGTTTACGCCGATACGCCCGCCAACCCCACCGAAGCCGCCGCGCGCCAAGCCGCCGACGACTACCGGGCGGCGGAAGCCGACGGCCTCATCGCGCTCGGCGGCGGCTCCTCGATGGACTTGGCGAAAGCGCTTGGGCTGATGGTCTCTCACGAAGGGCCGTTCGAGCGACTGGGCGCGACAGTACGCGGCTCGCGCTTCATCGGCAGGATTCCACCGCTGGCGGCGATTCCGACGACCGCAGGCACGGGCAGCGAAGTCTCCGTCGGCGCGATCGTGATCCTCGATAACGGTCGCAAGGAGACCTTCGTGTCGCCGCACCTCATTCCGGCGCAGGCGATCTGCGACCCGGAGCTGACAATCGGCCTGCCGCCGCTGCTCACCGCCGCCACCGGCATGGATGCGATGACGCATTGCATCGAGGCGGTGCTCTCCGTGGTGGTGAATCCGCCGGCGGAGGCGATTGGCCTGGACGGCGCCGAGCGTGCATGGAAATGGCTGCCGATCGCGGTGGCGGATGGAAGCAATCGCGACGCGCGCTGGCACATGATGATGGCGTCGTTCGAAGGCGCGCTCGCGTTCGTGAAGGGCCTGGGCGTTGTGCATTCGCTCTCGCATGCGTTGGGGCGCGTGCAGGAGTTGAAGCTGCACCACGGCACGCTGAATGCGGTGATCCTGCCGCATTCGCTGGCGATGATCGCGGGGCATGCGGACGAGAAGGTCGCGCGCATCCGTCGCGCGCTGGGCTTAGCGCCCGACGCGGATCTTGCTGCCGCGATCAGCGATTTGAACAAGCGCATCGGCCTGCCCGCCTCGCTGTCGCAAATGGGCGTGACTGAGGCGCATTGGCCAGCGGCGCGCGAATACGCGATTTCCGACATCGCCACCGCGGCCAATGCGATCCCGTTCGACGGCGAGAAGTTCGACGAGCTGTTTAAGCGGGCGCTTTAGGGAACGCTCCGACGCTCGTGCTCCGTCGCAGGGGGGAGCTGTCAGCACGCAAGCGCTGACTGAGGGGATGGCGCTCAAGTTTGCGGAATCTAGCGCTCTCCCCTCCGTCGCGTGCTCCGCACGCGCCACCTCCCCCTAACGGAGGGAGGACGAGTCCTTCCTAAGCACGCGCTCCGTTAATGTGCCGTGGGCGTTGGCGCAGCCGCCGGCAGCATCGTCACTTGCGTGTAAACGACCACCCATTGGCCGTTGCGATGCACGAAGGTGTCGGCGAACTGGAAGTGTTCTGAGAATGGGCCGTTGTTGTCCGTGCCGGCTATCGTGCCTTGACCGCTGACGATTGCCGCGTCCCGGCCGAGCGGCGTGAAGGTGCGATTGTCCGCGTGCACGTCGGTGATGTGGTTGGTGGGATCGACTATGCTGGAGACGAAATCCTCGCGGCCGCCGACGCGGCCGGAACCGTGCACCAGCACATAATCCGGTGCGATGACGCGCTCGAGTGCAGCGCGATCTTGCGTGCGTTGCGCACTATCGAAGGCGTCGGAGGCGCGCATCACGTCGGCGCGATTGGCGTCTTGCGCGGACGCGAGCGGCGCGGTGACTAGCGCAGCGGCGAATGCGAACAACATGGCGATCTTCATGGCGCTCCTGGTCTTTGAAGGGGCAAGTAGCACGTCCGCAAAAAGCGATGCTTGCCGCTTTCGGACTCGGAAGGCGCCACGGCGAAATAGATCAATCCACAGAGTCATTCCGGAGACGCGAAGCGTCATCCGGAACCCAGGACCACAAACTCGGCTCTACGATCCCTGGGTTCCGGGTCTCGCTCCGCTCGCCCGGAATGACTCTGAGTTAAATCGCCGCGAGAGCTTCTGCGATGTCCTCGATCAGATCTTCGACATCCTCGATGCCGACCGAGAAACGCACCAGGCCGTCGCCGATGCCGATGGCTTCGCGGAGGTGTTTGTCGATGGAGGCGTGAGTCATGATGGCGGGGTGTTCAATGAGGCTTTCGACGCCGCCGAGCGATTCCGCGAGGGAGAACAATTTCACGCGTTCGAGGAACGTGCGCGCCGCTGGCAGGCCGCCTTTCAAGGTCGCGGTGATCATGCCGCCATAGCCGCCGTGCATTTGCTTCTTGGCGACGGCGTGGTGCGGGTGATCTTCGCGGCCGGGATAGATGACGGCGGCGACTTGCGGCTGCGCCGCGAGATAGTCGGCGATTCTAGCGGCGTTTTCGCAGTGACGCTGCACGCGCACATGCAACGTCTTGGTCGAGCGCAGCAGCAGAAAGGAATCCCAGGGCGCCATGATCGCGCCCACGGCGTTCTGGGTGAATTTCAGGCGCTGGGCGATCCCGTCATCATTGACGATCAGCGCGCCGCCGATGACGTCGGAGTGGCCGCCAATATATTTGGTGCACGAGTGCAGGACGATGTCAGCGCCGAAGCTCAGTGGGTTTTGCAGCGCGGGCGAGGCGAAGGTGTTGTCGACGGCGACAATGGCGCCCTTGCTCTTGGCCAGCGACGCAACAGCGCGGATGTCGATGATCTTGAGCAGTGGATTGGTTGGGGTTTCCAGCCATACCATTCTGGTTTTCGCGGTGAACGCGGCTTCGAGCGCGTTCAGATCGGTCATGTCGACGCGATCATAGGTGATGCCGAATTGCTTGAAGACCTTGTCGAATGAACGATAAGTGCCGCCATAGACATCATCGCAGAGAATGACGTGATCGCCGCTCTGCAGCAGGTGAATGCAAGCCGCCAACGCCGCGAGGCCCGATCCGAAACACAGCCCGTAGCGGCCGCCTTCGAGCGAAGCGAGGTTTGCTTCCAGCGCTTTGCGCGTCGGGTTTGCCGAGCGCGCGTAGTCGTAATCGTCCTTGATCACGCCCGGGCTTTCCTGGACGTAGGTCGAGGTCTGATAGACCGGCGTCATGATCGCGCCAGTGGTGGGATCGGGTTCTTGGCCGGCGTGAATGGCGCGGGTGCCGAAGCCTTTGTTGTGATGCATATCTATATTCCTGGTCCGCCATTAATTCGTCATTCCGGACGCGCGCAGCGCGATCCGGAACCCAGGGGCAACACACGGCGCTCTGTCATCCCCTGGGTTCCGGGCTCAATGCTTCGCATTGCCCCGGAATGACGAGAGCGGCTCAACGACTTTTCCGATCCAAATACTCGATCAAATCGATCTTCGAAATCACGCCCACCACATTGCTGGCGTCGACGACGATGGCGACGTGGTCGGTCGCAAAGATATGGAAGAGCTCTTCCAGCCGCGCCTTCGGATAGATGAGCCCGGCGATCGGCGACGCAGCGGTGGTGGCCGGCGCGTCGAGATCAAGGCCGCCGCCTTCCATGCGCTTCAGGATATCGCTCTCGTGGACGATTGCGTTCAATTTTCCGCGCTCGATCAATGGGACCTGGCTCACGCCATGATTGCGCATGAGTGTGACGATCTCCCGCAACGGCGCTTCGGCGTTGGCGGTGATCGGTTTGCTCTTGGCGGACTTCAGCAGTTCCTCGACGAAGCCGAGTTCATCCTCGGCTTCCGTGAAGCCCTTCTCGCGCATCCAGGC